>CBIHPU010000407.1:0-4143 GCA_966211935.1 uncultured bacterium
ATCCAATATGCTGAAAGATCGTGCGGACGCTAAACTCGATAAGTCAACTATTTTGTCTCAGGGACTGGCCAGTTATGGAAAATATGGACCGAAGAATCCATTTACTGATGTGCTTTCTGAAAAGCAACTGAATGAATTGAAAGGAGAACAGTTAACCACGTTGATAAAGAAGTTGTGCAGTTACGACATGCGTACATTGTTTTATGGTGGTTTTTCAAAAGAGCAATTAAGTTCTGTGCTTGAAAAACATCACAATCTTGAAGTGCGCAATCCTGTTCCACCGTTAAAGGAATATCCGGTTGAAATTTCGGGCAATAAAGTTTACGTGGTTGATTTTGATATGAAGCAGGCGGATATTGTGATGCTTGCGAAAGGGGAAAAATATAATCCTCTGGTTGCCGGTGACGTAATGTTGTACAATGAATATTTTGGTGGAGGCATGTCTGGCATTGTGTTCCAGGATCTTCGTGAGTCGAAGGCGCTTGCGTATTCCGCTGGTTCGCGTTTCAACATGCCGGATAAAAAGGATCGTTACTTTATCAATACAGCGCACATTGGAACGCAGGCGGATAAATTACCTGAAGCAATGGCCGGAATGGTGGCGTTACTTAGAAATATGCCGCAAAGCCCGATACAGTTCAAGGCAGCTAAATCTTCCATCATTCAGCAATTGAGAACAGAAAGAGTAACGAAGACTGACATTCTTTTCGATTATGAAGCTTCTCTGAAACTAGGATTGAACAGGAACATCAGGAAAGATATTTTTGGAAAGGTTCAGAAAATGGAATTGAAAGATGTTGCCGCGTTCCAGGCAAAGAATGTGAAGAATCTGACCTACACAACGCTTGTACTTGGTAAGAAGAGCGAACTGGATATAAAAACACTGGAGAAATACGGAGAGGTAAAATTTTTAACCCTTGAAGAAGTTTTTGGTTATTGATTTTTTTTCCGTCAGTTAAGAAAGAACAAAATGAGTTTATATTTATTGATAAAGCCGTTGATGGATCCGGCGGAAGAGAAGGAAACCTCTAACCTGCTTGCGCAGGGATCGGCAATTACTATTTTAGTGATGTCAGTGCTTGCCTGGTTTGTAGCGTGGCGGTTTTTGAAAATTGAACCGAAAGGAAAAAAGATCTATTTCATCAACCTGGTAATTGCGCTGATGTACCTGCCTTTCCTGGTAAGGTTTTTCTTTATCAGTTACGCGATGAATTTTCATACCGGCAAGGAGCATTACCTGATGATATTCTTTGTGCATTCAGCGATCTTCCTGTTTATTTCAGTGGGTTTTTACGGACGACACAAACAGGAGGAATCGTTCTGATTTTATTGCACCGTTTCAAACAAGTCGCAATTGAACATATCTCCGGGAGAGATCATCTTTTCATCGAGAGGAATTTTCTTTCCGTAACGTCTTTGCATCTGGTCCTGCACTTCTTTAGACGAGAGATTAAACTCTTTCATTTGTTTTAACGGCCCGGGTTCAATGCCCGCGCCGCGCTGATAGATCTTCCAGACATATTCGCTGCAATAAATTTCCTCATCACTCCAGTTGAACAGTATGTCATAATTTTTTCCGACCATTGCGCCCGCTGTTTTTTTCATCTTCGAAATTTCTGCCGCGTCCAGTTCTTTGTCGCGTTCCTTTAATCTTTTTATTTCATAAGATCCGTTCACTCCCATCGAAGCGAAATCTTCCAGGCTCGATTTTTTCACCGGCTGCACCGCGTGATAAACTACTGGTTTGCCATTCTCAATAAATATAATTCCTACGTGAGTGTATTTCGATCCTGTAGCAAGTTGAATGGCTTTTCCTTGTCCCGAAGGATTCGTTTGAAAAATTATATCGCCATCTTTAAGTTTGTTGCCCGGAACATTTTTGTAAGATGAATTTGTAAATGAAAAATAACCGATGGCTGCTATAAGCGACAACGATAAGGAAAAGAATATTTTTTTCATTCGTGTTTAGTGTATTGGATTTAACCAAATGTAAACCCTGTCTTCCGCGCGGAAAAGTTAAGAAAGGTTAGGGTAAAATATTTTATGGAATTTTATAAAAATATTTTCGGGATTTTTCCATCTAAGGAAGGAAGAAGTATTTTTCAACTTTAATGTAAATTTAATTTTTTTTGATACTAGGGTGGTCTTCCCTAAGGGGGTCTTCCCTCCATAAAATGATGTCCCGAAAAATTTTTATCAACTTTATTGTAAGGTTTATTTTTTTTGATACCAGGGTCGTCTTTCCCTAAGGAGTCTTCCCTCGATAAAATGATGTACCAAAAAATCTTTATCAACTTTATTGTAAAGTTTATTTTTTTTGATACTAGGGTCGTCTTCCCTAAGGCCGTCTTCCCTCGATAAAATGATGTCCCGAAAATTTATTATCAACTTTAATGTAAACTTCTTTTTTTTTGATACCAGGGTCGTCTAGCCTAAGGAAGGATTCCTCCATAAAAAAGCATCAGTAATTTTCTTATCAATATGTCAATAAGCTTTTTCTTTTTAGAAAATATGGGAACGCCTCATCAAAAACCGCTATCAATTTGTTTCTTTCAGCTTTTCCATCAGCGCATCCCAGACAGGATCCTTTGGCGCTTTTGCTGTAATTACAACGGGATTTAATTTGATCGGGTGCACAAATTCCATTTTTCTTGCGTGAAGATGTATGCTTGCGTCTTTGTTGGTGCGGTCGAAACCATATTTCACATCGCCTTTGATAGGACAACCAATTGAAGCAAGCTGGCTGCGAATCTGGTGATGGCGTCCGGTAATAAGTTCCACTTCTATTAAATGATACGAGTCGCTTGAAACAAGTAGTTTGTACTTAAGTTCAGCGCGCAGTCTTCCCAGCTTCTCATCTTTAAAAGCGAACGATTTATTCTGACGCTCGTTTTTTTCCATATAGTGTACGAGGTGATCTTCCGCTTTCTCAGGTTTGTTCTTTACAACAGCCCAATATGTTTTTTTGATCTGTCTCTCGCGGATCAGTTCATTCATCCGCGCGAGCGCTTTACTCGTTTTTGCAAAGAGTACTACTCCGCTTACGGGACGGTCAAGTCGATGTACAACCCCAACAAAAACGTTTCCGGGTTTTTTATATTTCTCTTTCAGGTAAGTTTTTAATTTCTCACTTAAAGGCTCATCACCCGTTTTGTCTCCCTGCACAATTTCAGACGGCTTTTTATTGATAGCGATCAGGTGATTGTCTTCGTAAACTACTAGCATTTTCAAAATCGTTTGTCGTGTGTCGTTTCTCGTTTGTTGTTTTTCGTTTCTCGTTTGTTGTTTTTCGTTTTGTCCGCAGCGATAAACTACAAACGAGAAACGATGAACGAATCAGTATTGTTCTTTCTCATTCGGAAAGTCTTTCGCCTTCACATCCTTAATGTATTGTTGTGTGGCTTTCTTCATCTGGTCGTACAGGTTCAGGTACCTTCTTAAAAAGCGCGGAGAAAATTCTGTGTTCATTCCCATCATATCATGCGTTACCAAAACCTGTCCGTCTACTCCGTTTCCCGCGCCAATACCAATTACAGGAATGGTTAGTTCCTTTGCTACCTGCGCGGCAAGATTTGCTGGAATTTTTTCAAGTATCAACGCAAAGATACCGGAGTTCTCTAAAATGTGCGCGTCTTCAATCAGTCGATTCGCTTCATCTTCCTGCCTAGCGCGAACTGTATAGGTTCCGAACTTATAAATACTTTGTGGCGTTAATCCCAAATGTCCCATTACAGGAATTCCGGCCGTGAGAATTCTTTCAATGGATTCTTTTACTTCTCTTCCTCCTTCAAGTTTTATACTATGCGCGCCCGACTCTTTCATTATCCGGATAGAAGTATTTAACGCTTCCTTTGAATTTCCCTGGTAGGAACCAAATGGCAGATCCACTACAACCAGCGCCCTGTCTACTGCACGAATAACTGAGCTCGCGTGATAGATCATTTGATCCAGCGTTATAGGAAGTGTTGTTTCGTGTCCCGCCATTACGTTGCTGGCGGAATCACCCACAAGCAGAACATCTATTCCCGCTGCGTCCAGGATTTTTGCCATGGTAAAATCATACGCGGTAAGCATGGTGATCTTTTCTCCACGTCTTTTCATTTCCTGCAAAACGTGGGTCGTCACTTTTTTAAATTCCTTTTT
>CBIHPU010000408.1:0-4135 GCA_966211935.1 uncultured bacterium
GTGAATACATCGGTATTATCAATTATTGCGTTATTGCGCTCATTCAGCAGGATCTTGAAAAGGATACCCGCATTGAAATTCCATACGAAGAAGTTGCGTCTCTTTACGAAAAGCATCTTTCCGCGACTAAAAAGCTGATGGAAGACAAGAATCACGATTATGGGGAAGCCTGGCGGGACATGAGAGTGAGTTCACTAACTGATCTTATTCTTATGAAAATTCTTCGCGTTAAGCAGATCGAGGACAATAAAGGAAAAACATTGATTTCAGAAGGAACGGATGCTAATTACATGGACATGATCAATTATTCCGTTTTTGCAATGATAAGATTGGATGAAGAAAAAAAGAAATCTGTATAATATATAAACGGACCTCAAATTAAAATTTATGAAAAAGTTCTTTCAGAGCCGCTTATTTAAATTACTGTTCTCCCTCGCGCTCGCGTTGGGGTTGATTTTTCTTACTCCCGATTGCCTGAGCTTTAACTGGAAGCTTTTAATAGTTGGTTCATTATTTTTAATTACAAATCTTACCGGTCCGTTCAGCGACCTTGCTAAACGTATTGCCATATTGGGAACTGCAGGGAAGATATGGACGCAACTTATCAGGATTTTTGTTGGTGGACTTTTCATTTTCAGCGGAATAATCAAATCAAATGATCCTACAGGATTTTCAATAAAGCTTAAGGAATATTTTGAAATTTTTAAAGAAGATTTTTCAAAATTGTCTGATGCGCGCCCGGAAGTTGTTGCCAATGTAAAAATGCGTCCGGAAGTACTTTCAGCTGCCACTGAATATACAAACACCCGCAATAAGTTGTCTGAAAAAGGTCTGGATGTGTCCGCTTACCAGGATACTGCTGTTGTATACTCGGAAGCAATGAAACAGGGGAAGGATCCGGAGAACATTGGAACCCATCTTTCAGAATATTTTCATGATCATGCAGTGAGTTTGGCAATAATTGTCTGCGTTTCGGAAGTGGCGCTAGGGTTTTTACTTCTTCTCGGTATATGGCGAAATCTTACACTGTGGTTATTACTGGCACAGATTGTATTTTTCACCTTTCTTACATTTTATTCGGCCTGCTACAATAAAGTTACGCATTGCGGTTGCTTTGGTGATTTTCTGAAATTAACACCATGGACCTCCTTCGGAAAAGACATTGTGCTGCTGGTTGCCATAGCCTTTTTGTTCGCTGGCAAGAGCCACATTAAACCTTTATTCAAACGTAAAAGCGTAAACTGGCTCATTGCCGGAATTGGAATTGCCATTTCAATCTGGTTCCCGATTTACTGCTACAACAACCTTCCGGTTTGGGATTTTCTGCCTTTCTATGATGGCGCAGATGTTTGCAAAGGAAGGCAACCAGGTAAGGATTACAAGCCTGCTGTTTACGAAAACATATTTATTTATAAAAACCTTAAAACAGGTGAAAATCAGCGATTTAATGATAAAGATTACCCTTGGCAGGATACGCTGAACTGGACCTATGTTGACAGAGAAACAAAGCTTATCAGTGAAGAAGTTGACGCGGCGAAGATAACAACCTGGACTATCTTAGATATGGACGGAAATGAACTTGGTGATACTTTGTTGCAGTCTGAGGATTATTATTTCCTGTTGGTGATGAATAACCTGAAAGAGACAGAAACAGATGCGGAGTTGATGAAAAAAATGAATGATTTTGCGATGGCGAGTGAGAAGGAAGGTTTGATGTTCCTGGCGGTAACATCCGCCGTTGAACCTGAAATTAAAGAGTATAAGTTTCAGAATCAGGCCATGTTTGAGTTTGCTACCTCAGATGATGTCCAGTTGAAAATGATGGTGAGATCCAATCCGGGATTAATGCTTTTCAAAGGCTGTACAATGGTTAAAAAATGGCATTATAATAACTTCCCTTCCTATACTGAAGTGAAAGAAAAGTATATTAAATAAATGCCTGGTGTTAACTTTTAAATTAATTAGCTAAAAAGCACTATTTTATTCTGAGAAATGAAATTTTTTTGGTTAATTCGTATAAAGAAAATTTCGGGGATCAGTGCTTAAGTATATTTTAAAAAAGGTTTTCTACAGCTTCTTGGTTTTATTCGGGGTAGTCACTATTGTCTTTTTCCTGTTTAATATCCTGCCCGGCGATCCTGCCGTAATTATTCTGGGCCAGCACGCGTCTCAGGAAGCAGTTGACAAAATTCACAAGAAACTTGGTTACGATAAGCCTGTTTTAACCCAATACGGCTATTACTTAAACGATCTCTCTTTTGTTTCTTTTCACGAGTTAGCCGATTCCAGTAACGTCACTTTTCTTGACACTTCAAAATATTCATATTTTAAAGTGGCTAATGTTTCTGATCATCAGGCCATGGTTGTCAAATTACCGTATCTCAGAAAATCTTATATCGAAGAAAACAAAAATGTTTCCGGAATAATCAGCAATACATTGCCTGAAACAATGGTGCTCGCTCTTGCTTCAATTATACTTGCTTCCATTCTGGGAATTGTACTCGGAATATTTTCAGCATTGTACCGTGATACCTGGATAGATAAATTTGCGCTCATTTTCTCCGCGTTGAATATTTCCCTCCCATCTTTCGTCTCAGGTTTGATAATTATGTGGATCTTCGGATTTATGCTGCGCGATTATCTTGGTTTAAATCACGTGGGAACTTTATTTGTGACTGATGATTATACCGGCGAAGAATATCTGTCTCTGAAAAATTTAATTCTGCCTACCATCACCCTCGGACTTCGTCCTCTTGCGCTGGTTGTACAGCTTACACGCAGTTCCATGTTGGATGTGATGAGCATGGATTACATCCGCACAGCACGCGCAAAAGGCGTAGGATTCGCAAAGGTGGTGGTTAAACACGCTTTGAAAAACGCTTTGAATCCGGTTGTAACTGCAATTTCTGGCTGGTTTGCGGGATTAATGGCCGGTGCGATCTTTGTTGAGAAAATCTTTGACTGGAAAGGAATCGGAAACCGTGTGTTTGACGCGCTCGAACAAAAAGATCTTCCCGTTGTAATGGGTTCTACACTTGTATTCGCTACATTCTTTGTTCTCATCAACCTCATTGTTGATATTGTCTATAGTTTCCTTGATCCCCGCGTAAGACTGAAATAGGTAGATTTTTTTTCTCGTTTCCTGTTTTCATTCTCCTATCACTTTCTTCATTCGTAAATCTTTGTACTTTCGTATATTCGTATTTACTCATTCGTAATTCGTAGATTATATGAAGGTTGTTGCAGGTAACTGGAAGATGAATCTTGATCTCGCGTCAACGGTCGCGCTGGCGGATGCAATTGCAGAAGGTTCTCCGAAAAATGATGTTCTTAAAATTGTTTTTCCTCCATTTCCTTTTTTACATTCGGTTGTTGAAAAACTGAAAGGATCTGGAGTGAAATGCGGAGCGCAGAATTGCAGTGAAAAGGATAAAGGCGCATTTACCGGTGAGGTTAGCGCTGCAATGATCAGAAGTTGCGGTGCTGAGTATTGTCTTGTCGGTCATTCCGAACGCCGCCAGTATTTTCATGAAACTTCTGTTCAGCTTACCGAAAAAATAAAACGTTGTTTTGAAAATGATATCACGCCAGTTTTTTGCATAGGTGAGGTATTGGAAGAAAGAAGAAACGAACAGCATTTTACAATTATAGAACAGCAGATTGAACAGGTGATCGGTAATTTTCCCATTCACGATGTTGAAAGAATGATCATTGCCTATGAACCCGTGTGGGCAATTGGAACGGGAGAAACCGCGACACCAAAACAGGCGCAGGAAATGCATGCGTACATTCGAGGTATATTGGGTCAATTGCGGGGCGAAGAGCTGGCAAATAAGATCTCCATTCTTTACGGAGGAAGTTGTAATGCTCAGAATGCAAAAGAATTGTTTGCGGGTAAGGATGTTGATGGTGGGTTGATTGGTGGAGCTTCGCTGAAAGCTGATGACTTTATTAAAATCATGAATAGTTTTTAAAGCTTGCAACGCGCATGAAAAAACTTTTTGCCATAGTATTTTTAATTTGTTTGGTCAGCGCATGCGGCAGGACTGAAGAAGAGAAAAAGAACGAAGAAACTAATCACGCGGATACGTTGACGCAGGAGGAGCAGGATGTGTCCGCTCTCGAACAATTGGAA
>CBIHPU010000409.1:0-4114 GCA_966211935.1 uncultured bacterium
CGAATTTAATAACGAGGATTGTGAGTTCGGCTACCGTGAGAGCGTTTTCAAGCGTAAGCAAAAAAATCGCTTTCTCATTTCATCTGTAACTTTCAGATTGGACAAGACTCCGAACTTCAATACTTCCTATGGCGCAATAGAGCAGGAAATAGAGAGAGCAGGTGTAAAAGAACTTTCTATCCGCGCCATCAGCGACGCGGTAATTCGAATCAGATCATCAAAACTTCCTTCTCCGGAAGTGATCGGTAATGCGGGAAGTTTTTTTAAGAATCCGGAAGTAAGTGCAGATAAAATGAATAAACTGAAATCAGAATTTCCTTCAATTGTTTCTTATCCGCTGGAGAACGGGAATTTCAAACTTGCTGCCGGTTGGCTGATCGAACAATCTGGCTGGAAAGGAAAACGAATTGGAGATGCGGGCGTTCACGACAAGCAGGCTCTTGTGCTGGTCAATTATGGCAACGCTTCGGGTGACGATATTTTCAACTTATCTCAGCAGGTGCTCGATTCTGTATTTGCGAAGTTCGAAGTAGAGTTGGAACGTGAAGTAAATATTCTTCCCTAACTTTAATTGGTGTCCCTGCGAATTTTTAATATCCTGCTTTTTTTCGGCGCTAATGTTATCTGTTTTTTTAATTCCTGCGTCAGCGGTTCAGAATATTATCGTTCCTATCCGGATCTTTATAAACCATCCGCTAAAAATGAATTTAAAATTCAATTTGCAATAGTTCATCTGGATGAAAAATTGTCATGGCTGGAATACGAGTTTCCTTCCAGGCAACTCGTGTATAAAAACACAGATACTGACACAATGATAACGGCGACAGCAAAAATTTCTGTTCATCTTCAGGCGAAATTCGGTCTGAAAAAAATGAATGATACAACAAACTATATTATTCGTGATCATGTAAAGTCAATTTCCGATCACGCTGTTCGTGGTCGCGTTAAGATCAATGTACCGCCAGGTAAATGGTTCATGGAACTGAATACGCTGGATATGAACAGCGGTCTTCGCGGAACTCAATCTGTTTTTATCCGGAAAGAAAATATTTTTTCTGCGCAGAATTTTTCTACAGAAGTTGCCGGAGACGGATTATTTGTAAACCCCTATATGTCTGCGCCTGCGGGTCTTCTTATCAGCAGTGAGCGAAAAAAAAATGTTGCAAAACTTTATGTGGATTATTTTAAAAATAACTCTCAACCTGCGGCGCCACCTTATGCCCTTTCTCTGGAACAAACTTTTAATTATCGTCCCGACAGTAGTTTTGTTCTCTTAAAAAGTGACACATCAATTTTTAAACTGGTAGTAGATAAACCGGGTTATTTTCATTGCAGGATTGATACGAATATGCGCGATGGAATAACATACTTTTATTTTTATCGGAATTATCCGTCAGTAAGTAATTATGCGAAAATGATTGAAACAGCCAGATACATGATGACTGAAGATGAATATAATGCGGCTAACGCTGCAGCGGATAAGAAAGAAACGGTCGAAAAATTCTGGTTGCGCCTTGGCGGAAGTGCGGAACGTGCGAAGGCGCTTATTGCCGCATGGTATGGTCGCGTTGAAAATGCAAACACTTATTTTTCAACACAGGTGGAAGGTTGGAAAACGGATCGTGGAATGATTCACATTGTATTCGGACCTCCAAAAAATATTTATAAAACTTCTGAAACAGAAACCTGGGTTTATGGCGATGAGCGCTCTGCCAAAACAATGACATTTTCATTCAGGAAAATCTATAATCCTTTTACTGAAAATGATTTTGTTCTGGAAAGAAGTTCATCTTACAGGAACCAATGGTTTACTGCAGTTGATAACTGGAGACAGGGGCGGGTGTTTGATGCAAATTAAATTGCCCAATCGCTATATTTCTAAACAGGATCTTTCCCTTCATCTTTTTCTTTTTCAATTTTCGGAACAAACTGGTAATTGATGAATACCTGATCGTTTTTTTCCTTGACTAAATTTTCATTACGCTGTTCTTCGTGCAGCCAGTATTTTTCCTCTTCAGGTAAATTATCGTATTCGTCGTTTTCCTGCTCGGCTTCCAGCAAAACGTATTTATCGGGTTGCGGTCCTTTTTTACGAAAGAGAATTGCAAGAATAAAACCCGCAAACAATCCGGCAAGATGCCCATCCCAGCTTACGTGTTTTTCAAGCGGAAAAATTCCCCAGATCATGTAACCGTAAAGAAAAATAACTAAAGCGGTCATAGCCATCATCATTTTGTTCTTACGGATGATCCCGCTTAACAGCAAAAAACCGAACAAAGAAAAAATTACTCCGCTTGCCCCGATATGAACAATGTTTGCACCGTTTGAATAATCTCTTCCAAAGAGCCACAAAAAAAATCCGGATAACGGAACCATAAGCGCGAAAACCGGAAAAGCTATCTGCCTGTATCCAACAAAAAGAAAAAGTGATAAAACTAAAAGTGAAATTGTATTGGAAAGGATATGATTGAAATCGCCATGAATAAAAAAATGTGTAACAATGCCTGGCAGTCCATCAACACTGCGCGGCCAGACACCGAATTGAGCGAGTGAAAGATTTTCTTTTTTATCTAAATAAAAGATCACCCACAACGCCAGAGTCAGCAGAAAGGGAAATAAGATATGTAAATCGATTTTAAGCTTTTCGCGCATTGTGTATAATGAAATTACGAATAACAGTTTCCTGCTGACCAAAATTCATACAAATTAACGTGGCCGGTATTTTTGTCAGATGAATTTCTTTTCATCTTTTCCTATCACTTCAAAACTAAGAGTTTAGCTATATTTACGCTCACATTAAAAAAACAGCATTATGGCACAATTGGTAATTTTCAGGCATGGGCAGTCTAAGTGGAACCTTGAGAATAAGTTCACCGGGTGGGTAGATGTAGAACTATCTGAAAAAGGAATACAGGAAGCAAAAGCCGCGGGAGAAAAATTGAAGGGATACAGATTTGATATCGGTTTCGATTCAGCGCTGAAGCGTGCACAGGATACCTTAAGAATTGCGCTGGAAACTGCGGGCATTAAAAATCTTCCCATTACTCATGACAAGGCGTTGAATGAGCGCATGTATGGAGATCTTCAGGGACTTGACAAAGCTGAAACTGCTAAGAAGTTTGGCGATACGCAGGTAAAGATATGGAGAAGAAGCTACGATATCGCTCCTCCAAACGGGGAGAGTCTGAAAGATACCGCTGATCGGGTAATTCCGTATTTTGAAAAAGAAATTGCTCCGAAGCTGAAAGAAGGGAAGAATGTAGTAATTGTCGCACACGGCAACAGTCTGCGTGCGTTAATTATGTACCTGGAGAAAATGACCCCGGATCAGATATTGGAATTTGAGATCGGTACCGGCGTTCCCCGCGTTTATGAGTTGGGAAAGAACCTGGAGGTGCTTTCTGTGAAGAATCTTTGATCGCCAAAAAAGTTTGAAGGTTCGGCCATAATTTTTACATTTAATTATTCTAAAAACCGGTATGGAGCAAAGGGAACAGATCATCAAGCTGCTGAAGGAAAAATCTGTGATGAAGCAGGAAGTTTATCGCAACGCGCTTGATACTTTCGTGTCCCTTGGAGAACTGCTTAAAGAAGTTGCGCAAGATCTGCAGTCTGAAATGACCAGCGTGGATCGCAGAGTCACTATTAGCTTCAATATGAAAAGCGACCACGAGCTGGAATTGAAAGTAGCGGGGGATGTGTTGGTTTTTTACATGCACACTAATGTATTTGAATTCGATAAATCACACCCGATGTTTAAGACCGCTTACATCCGGAACAACGAGTTCAACAGCTATTGCGGCATCATCTACGTTTATAATTTTCTTTCCGATTCTTTCAAATACAACAGGCTCGCCGATCTTGGTTACCTGATAGGAAGACTTTTCATTAATCGTGAGCGGAAATTTTTTATGGAGGCCAAGCCTCCTATTGGATATAAGTTCAATACATTTTCCACGGAGCCGCTGACTATTGACGCGCTCAGGGAAATTCTGTACGATCTCATCATTTACGCTGTTTCTTTCGATCTCTTTACTCCGCCGTTTGAAGTTGTAAAAGAAATTACGGTCAATGAAATTGTAGAGCTGGTTAAAATCGAAAACCTTCGTACCGT
>CBIHPU010000410.1:0-4114 GCA_966211935.1 uncultured bacterium
AGATCTTACTGGAAAAGAAAAAGTTCGCGTATTACTTGCGCAGGCGTTATTCGGTAATCCTGATATTCTGTTAATGGACGAGCCAACACACGACCTTGACGTTGAAACAATCAGCTGGCTGGAAAACTTTCTTGCCGATTTTGAAAACACAGTGATCGTAATTTCACACGACCGTCACTTCCTGGATGCAGTTTGTACAAAGATCTGCGATATAGATTATGGTAAAATTTCTGTTTACACAGGGAATTATTCATTCTGGTATCAGGCTTCTCAGCTTGCGCTCAAACAAAAATTTGATCAGAATAAAAAAGTTGAAGACAAGCGTACTGAATTGCAGGATTTCGTAAGACGATTCAGCGCCAACGCGAGTAAATCACGCCAGGCTACTTCAAGAAAAAAATTATTGGAGAAGCTGGTAGTGGAAGAGATTCCGCCAAGCACCAGGAGATATCCGGGTATCATTTTTAAACAGGAAAGAGAAGCGGGTGACCAGATCCTTCACGTTGAGAATCTTTCAAAATCCAATATAGACGGATTGCTTTTTTCAAAAGTGAATATCAACGTACAAAAAGGAGATAAGATCGCATTTATAGCGAAAAATCATCTTGCTATAACCTCTTTGTTCGATGTTCTCAGTGGTGAAGACAAACCCGACACCGGTAATTTTGTGTTCGGTACCACAATCACGCACACCTATCTTCCAAACGATAACAGCAAATATTTCAATACGGACCTAAACCTGATTGACTGGCTGAGACAATTCAGCAAGGATAAAGATGAAACCTATATCCGCGGTTTTTTAGGTAAGATGCTGTTTGCGGGTGAAGATGTTTTAAAAAGCTGCCGTGTTTTATCAGGTGGAGAAAAAGTACGATGCATGGTGTCTCGCATGATGCTTGCCAACGCTAACTTTTTAATTCTTGATGAGCCAACAAACCACCTCGATCTTGAAAGTATCATCTCATTTAACGACAGCCTTAAAGATTTTACCGGTACGATGTTGTTCACCTCGCATGACCACGAATTCATGCAGACTGTGGCAAACAGGATCATCGAACTCACTCCGCATGGAATCATCGATAAGAAACTGACCTACGATGAATACCTGGAAGATGGGAACGTAAAAAAGCAGAGAGAGGAACTGTACGCGAAAGCAATGGCGAAAACTGTTTAATTTCTCAGAAAAAATTTCGAATAGATTATTGTAGTTCGAAAACTATCTGCTGCCCGGAAAGTTAAATTCTCCTTTTTCAAGAAACTCAAGCCATTTTTCCTTTGGGAACATTTGCAGCATATATTCATCGCGCAACGTTTCAATTTTATAGCGATTGATCTCGTCTGCAGAATAGCCCCAGCGCGGATTCGCGATATCCAGCATTAAAACAAAACGATCCTGATCACTATTGTTCCATGCTTCATGTTCAAATGAATCATCAAACACAAGCATTTTTCCTTCCTTCCAACTGCGCGTTTCATTTCCAACTCTGATACCGCAACCTTCCGGAATGATAAGTCCCAAATGCGCGCGCAAAACCATCTTAGTAAAACCTACATGCGGTTTTATCTGCGTTTTTGCGGGAAGAAATGAAAAGTCAGCCGACACGAGTTCCGGAATTTTACTTAGAATTTCAGCCGTGCGTGGGCACAGACTGCAATTCAGCGGGTGCCTGATACCAAAAAAACGAAAAGTGTAAACTTTCCATTTGTTTTCACTTCCAGGCACCAGGTAATGAGGAAATGTTTCAAGCCAGTAACCGTTACCAGAATTAGCCCGAAGATTTTTAAGTTCCTCCAGGATCACATCATAATTCTCTTCCAGGATCTTCAGTTCGGGATGATCAGCAACTGAATAAAAAAGCTTAGGATTCTTTTCGGTTAACTCTGGCTTCATATCTCAAATATACCGGAAATTTTAAAGCTTGTTCTATGATTTTCATTAGAAAATCCTGTCATTCTTTAACGGCTGTGAGCGCGGGAAAATGCGGAAATTTTCTATATATTTAAGGGTTAATTGCAGTATAAAACCTTATGGCTAACATTCTCATTATTGATGACGAAAAAAGTATCCGCAGATCTTTACGCGAGATCCTGGAATTCGAAAAATTTAAAGTTGAGGAGGCGGCAGATGGCGCAGAAGGACTTGACATGGCGCGTAAAGGAAAATTCGATCTGATACTTTGCGATATTAAAATGCCGAAACTCGACGGAATGGAATTCCTGAATCAGGTAAGCGGTACAGATTCAAGCATTGTGATGATGAGTGGCCATGGCACAATTGAAACTGCAGTGGAAGCTGTAAAAAAAGGCGCATATGATTTCCTGGCAAAACCAATTGATCTCAACCGGCTGCTGGTTACCGTAAGAAACGCGATGGATAAGAATTCTCTTGTGGCGGAAACGAAAACGCTGAAGAAAAAAGTTTCCAAAACATTTGAAATGATCGGCAACTCCCCCGCTATTGAGAAAATAAAAGATATGATTGAGAAGGTCGCTCCTGTTGACACACGCGTTCTGATTACTGGACCTAACGGAAGCGGCAAGGAACTGGTGGCCCGCTGGATCCATGAAAAAAGTCAGCGCGCACAGGGACCGATGGTAGAAGTGAACTGCGCGGCAATACCTGCGGACCTTATTGAAAGTGAATTGTTCGGTCACGAAAAAGGAGCATTTACAAGCGCAATTGCCCAGCGTAAAGGAAAATTTGAACAGGCAGAAGGCGGCACGCTTTTTCTGGATGAAATTGGTGATATGAGTTTGAGCGCGCAGGCAAAAGTATTACGTGCATTGCAGGAAAGTAAGATTGCGCGCGTTGGTGGCGATAAGGAAATCAAAGTGAATGTACGTGTGGTTGCTGCAACCAATAAAGATTTAAAAAAGGAAATTGAAAAAGGAAACTTCCGTGAAGATCTTTTTCATCGTCTGAATGTTGTACCCATTCAGGTTCCTTCCCTCAACGAAAGACTGGAAGATATTCCTTTACTCGCAGATCATTTTGTTACACAGATCTGTACTGAATACGGCATGCCCAAAAAAAATATTTCGAAAGAAGCGATCAGGGAATTGCAGAAAGTTGACTGGACTGGGAACATCCGCGAATTCAGAAATTCGATCGAGAGGCTGATAATTCTTGGTGAAAAGAATATTACAGAAAAAGATGTAAAGAACCTGGTGGCGGGAGCAAAATGTTGATGCGATTATGTCGAAGAAAAAAACTGTTGTAAAAAACCAGCCGGGATTTTTCGCAAGAAATAAAATTGAAGTGATTCTTTTTTCAATCGCATTTCTTGTCTTTGCCAGCAGCATTGGCAACAAATATTCTCTTGATGATGAATTGGTAACTGAACGCAACAGCCAGGTAGAACTCGGAATTAAGGGACTCAAAAAGATCTTTACAACGCATTACACAGCGGGTTCCGGAATAAAATACAACTTCGAATATCGTCCGGTCGTAAAAGCCACTTATGCAATTGAATATTCTTTGTTTGGATATGATCCCGCAAAATCACATTTCATCAATGTACTGCTCTATGCAATTTCCATAATCGTATTGTACAGATTTCTTTTGTTCCTATTTCGCGATACACATTATCTTTTTTCATTCCTGGTTACCCTGCTGTTCGCTGTCCATCCTTTGCACACTGAAGTTGTAGCAAGTTTAAAGAACCGCGACGAGTTATTGGTTTTTTTATTCGGAATCCTTTTATGCCGTGCTTTGTTTAGAGTGGTGTTGTATAAGCGATATATTCAAATTCTTCCTTCTATTATATTTTTTGTACTCGCTGTTTTATCAAAACGCGACGCGGTTGTTTTTCCTTTTCTATTTGTGCTGATGTTGTTGTTCTTTTACAGAAAAGAAGCAAAATGGTTGTTGCTTCTTCCCGCTTTACTTCTGCCATGGATAGCACAAATGGTAATACGCAAATCGTCTATCCCTAAACACGACTTCGACCGGAAGTTTCTCTTCCAGGAAAATCCTCTATATGCCGATGGGTCATTTGCGGACCGCGTTGCATTGGGTGTAAAATCATTTGGCATTTATATCAAATTGTTTCTGCTCCCCTACCCGCTTCGCTATTATTACGGATACAACCAGGTTGAAATTCCTTCCTTTACT
>CBIHPU010000411.1:0-4108 GCA_966211935.1 uncultured bacterium
CGAGGTTTTTTCAAACCTGGATCAGAAATAGTTATTGTCAACACGGGTGGATTTATTAATTAATGTTTTCTTTTTTGTTTTTGTTTGCGGATAATTTCAGTGAATATTATTAAATCGTCTGGTTGCATTGCAAAAATCACGTGACCAACTTAATTGTAATCCGGCCTGGCAGGAGTTAATTGCAGAAAATGCAAACGGCATGGGATTACCTTCGAAATACAATTTTTAATACCTGGTTTTGGGGAATAGATTTGTTTCATACAAACGCACAACGTATGAAAACACAAGAGTTATTTTATACAATCTCATTTGTAACTTTTATTTCCTGGTGGATCATTGCTGGAATAAGGAAAAAACAGGAGTTGTTATCATGGATAGCGGCAATCGGAGTAATTCTCCTGCTTGTTATCACTGGATCCGAGCTTCAGATTTTTATCGAATCTGTTTCCTTTAAAAGTTCATTCCACAGCACAATACATTTTGGATTTGCAGGCGCAATGATTTCTGGTGTTATCGGGTTTATCTTTCTGAAAAAAACTTTTAAATGGGATGACAATATTTATGAATTGATAGCTCTGCCGTTTTTTATTTCTGTTGCATTAATGTTCAGTGCATGTATGTTTGAAGGTTGTTGCTTTGGAACGATGACTGATTCATCTCTGTCAATAACATATTTACGCGGTCAGCCCGCTCACACCTGGCAATGCGCAACTGGAATTATTTCATTCATGACAGAGAAGTCCTATCCTTTACACCCCGTGCAATTATATAAGGTTTTGGTCTGTTTAATCGCGGTCGCCTTTTATTTTATAATCAAAAGAAAAACAAAACTCCGCGGTTCAGGATTACTCAGCGCTTGCCTCGCGTTTTTTTTCCTGGCTGTTTTCGCGGTTACTTTTTTTGAGCAACGTTTTATAGGAGGAAATAAAAATTACCTGCTCCTTTCTGCTGGCTTATTGTTCATTCCTTTTGTTGCTTTCAAATTTAATTTTTCTGACAGAAAGATCGTTTCTGCAGGAAAACTCGGATCAGCATTGCCCATTATATACTGCATGTGCGCTGCTTTAATCATGTTTGTTGCCGAATGGATTGTTTTTATTCCTGTTATTATTGTACAAACAGCGTTGGTAACGGTATTAATAGCGGAACGTGTAATGCAAACGAGAAAAATATCTAAGTCACAGAATCAAATTGAAGCGCAGAGAATGGCTGAATCAAAAATTAATATTTCTTTTTAATCCTGTGTACCTGGTTCGCTTAACAGGACTTTCTTTAAAAACTCTACGGAAGACTTCTTCTGTAATTTCCTCCCATTGTGATTTTTCCCAGTTGGTAATTCCATGCGAATCTTCGAATTGTTTTTCTTCTGTGGGTTTGGAAAAACGGTTCCAGGGACAAACATCCTGGCACACATCGCAGCCGAAGATCCAGTTGTCGGTTTTACCTTTGAACTCTGCCGGAATATTTTCTTTGAGCTCAATAGTCAGATAAGAAATGCACTTGCTGCCATCAACAACATAAGGAGCTACAATGGCGTTTGTTGGACACGCGTCAATACACGCTGTGCAGGTGCCGCAATAATCGCCTGTTGGAACATCCGCTTCCATTTCAACATCGAGGATTATTTCAGCGATAAAGAAAAAAGAACCATGTTGTTTACTGATGAGGTTACTGTGTTTACCTTGCCAGCCCAATCCGCTTTTTTGTGCCCACACTTTATCCATTACAGGAGCGGAGTCTGTAAATACTCTCCCGGAAAAATCACCGATCTCTTTTTTCAGTTCTTCCATCAGCAATGCGCACTTTTCTTTCAATATAAAATGGTAATCTCTTCCATACGCGTATTTAGAGATTTTATAGAATGCTGTTTCATCCTGTTTCTTTTCGGGATAATAGTTTACCAGCAGAGAAATTACTGTTTTAGCTCCATCAACGAGTTTGCGCGGATCCAGGCGTTTGTCAAAATAATTCTCCATCCACTTCATTTCTCCGTGCCTCTGTTCACGCAACCACTGTTCGAGGCGTGGCGCTTCTTCTTCTAAAAATTCCGCACGCGAGATGCCGCAAAACGAAAAGCCAAGTTCTTTCGCCTTACGTTTTACAAGTGCTGTATATTTTGATTTGGTATCCAAAAAATTAAATATAGAAATCCTGAAATAGAAATTTCAGTTTAAGATAGAGCATAAAAAATTTGAAAATTTTCAGGGCTTGATCTTCAGCTCTTCCGCCTGAATGATTTCGTAGGTTGTACCGTTATAGATGTAAACTATTACAGCTAACTTATCTGCTTTCCAATCATAAACGCCCGTTCCGATACCAGAGAGATTTCTTGTAAAAACTCTGCTAACCGTATCATTAATGTTGGGATTAGTCATCAGGGAATCACCAAAAGCCCCGTAAAGATAATCGCGCAGAACATGTTTATGAATGTAATGGTAATCATCATCAGGATTCATCGTATAATCTTTTTGCGGTAGTATTCTTCCAACCAGCGTATCACATTCAACTTCATCTTCAACAACCATCGTTGCAATCTTGTAATTTCCGGTTAAAGAAGAAAGAAATCTTACATTGGCGGTTGTCTGAAGATTGTTGTTTGTTGGATCATACACATTTACCAGGTAAATTGAAGCCTGCGCGGGTGTTGCAAGAATACTTGCGACTTCAGCCTTCCAAACATCAATTCCTTTAACGTGAAGAAAATTTACAAGATCGTAATCTTTGCGATTGACCATTCCATTAGGATTGCCCTGGTCAGACACCTGGAAAAATTCATCCAGTGCATTGTACCCCGGTTTAGTTGGTGACTCAACAATCCAGTTATATGAATAAGGAGAAGAAGTATGCGTGGAGTAATAACCGGAATGTATGCTAACCGGAATCACCTGTCCCGGATGCGTCAATAAAATATCTTCAATGGTATCAAGTGCCTTTGGACAATTACCGCATTTATGACCTGTATAATCTTCAACAAGCACTTTTCTGTCAAGAATTTTCGATGAATCAGATTTCACGGGCACACCATTAATCGGACCGGTCACCTGTTCCTGCTCGAATGGTTGTTCAACTTTGTCACACGAAACCATAATAGCTCCGAAAAAAACAGTTATGGCAGAAAAAAATATAATTAAACGGGTTTTCATTTTCACTTTCCTCTTTAAAGTTAATTAAAAACTGGATGACACAGTTATGCTTACTCCGTTGGAAGCGGGAACAAAACGGCAGACGCCGCCTACGCAGAAAATTCCCGCGCGCTGTTTGCCGTACTGGACCATGATCCTCGTTGGACCCTTAACGTATGTTAAGTTGACAAGGGGATAATGGATGCGCTTTTTTGCTTCAGGATTCGAGTAATTCCATTGATCGATAACGGTGACGAACCAATGCGTATTAATGGTCCACTCAACCAGCCCTGTAACCCAGTGGCCGTAATCTGCAGTATCACCTTTAAAATAATTCAGCTTCCTTGATTCTGCTTTGTGCGCGAATAATCCTTCCACTTCAAAACGCAGTGCTTTACCTGATTTGTATTTCCAGGTTATGTCCGCCACCGCGATATTGCTGATGATGGTGTCATAGCCCGCGTTGGGAGAACCGAACTGCACCATGTTTTTGTTGTAATACTGATTGGAATACATGAACGTACCTTTCACTTTCTTGGAGAATTTTTTAGTGAATTCAACATTTACATCATGAAAATATTTTCCGCCGGTGCGCGTGTAATCAATTTCATACAGATAATTTCTTTCGTCTTTAACCCCGCTGATTATTACACTTGTGTCAGTAGCATATGCTACTGATGCGTTTAAAGACATTTCCCATCCGTATTTTCCGCCGAGCTTTGTTCCTTTTTTGGCCTTGTATTGAACTTCTCCCATACCACCAATTTCTCCGTTCGGTTGCGTTGCATAAGGATAATACGTCATCATTAAATAAGTGTGCGGCTTTGTCATTGCCGGCAAAAAATTAAGCATGGCTGTTGTGAGTTTCGCGGTTCTGTCGCTCCGGAAACTCATATTGTCAATCATCTTTCCTGCAAGCTGAATGGAAAAACCTTTCATTGCATAAGAAGTGTTCAGATAAATTCCTTTTCCGTCGCGGTAACTGT
>CBIHPU010000412.1:0-4079 GCA_966211935.1 uncultured bacterium
TGGAACATAACAGCTGGTTTATTGGTGACGCTGATTATAAAAATCTGATGCGTGACGGCAGCAGCGAGATCTGGGGCGATGAGCTGAAAAAGATGGGCAGCAAGTTCGCAAACCTCGCGCGCTTTCCGGATGATCCGTGGATGAATTGATAATCTACGTTAGATGTTTGATGTTAGATGTTTGATGTTAGATGTTTGAAGTTAGCCACGAATCAAAATGCGGGCGAGGGTTTGTTCGTTTCCTGTCACCTGTTCTACGCGTTAAAAAACGTCGCGTCGCTGCGAATGTCTCGTGAAATTTTCAGGACACAAAGATCACAAAGAGTCACAATGAACGCGAAGACTTTTTTATAAAATGCCATGCTCTCCTTGTGAAATTCGTCTGTCGTTTGTCTGTTTCTCCGCGTTCTCCGCTTACTCCGTCAACTCCGCGTGAAACTATTCTTATAGAATTCTTTTTGATACACTTCTGTATTCGTACATTCGTATTTCATAATTTCCAATTTATAATTTGTAATGAGGATTGACATTATCACCGTACTCCCTGAACTTTTAAGATCGCCGTTTGAACACTCAATTCTGAAACGCGCGCAGGAAAAAGGATTGGTGGAGATCAACCTGATCAATTTGAGAGATTACGCAACCGATAAATATAAATCAGTTGATGATTACCAGTTTGGCGGGGGAGCGGGTATGGTCATGACCATCGAACCAATTGCTTCTGCAATCAATGATCTTAAATCTAAAAGAGAATACGATGAAGTAATATACATGACGCCGGACGGTGAATTGCTGCAGCAAAATATTTCCAATCAGCTTTCAACATTGAAAAATATTATTGTTCTCTGCGGCCATTACAAAGGCGTGGATGAACGTGTGCGCGAACATTTTATAACACGCGAAATTTCAATTGGCGATTATGTTCTTACCGGTGGGGAACTGGCCGCATGCGTGCTATGTGATAGTGTGATCCGACTCCTTCCTGGTGTTATCAGCGATGAAACTTCCGCCCTTTTCGATTCATTCCAGTATAATCTTTTGTCTCCTCCCGTTTATACGCGTCCCGCTGATTTTAATGGGTGGAAAGTTCCTGATATCCTTATCAGCGGTAACGAAAAGAAAATTGACGAGTGGAGATTTGAAAAATCTGTTGAGCGAACCAAAGCGAAACGGCCTGATCTTTACCGAAAATTCAATGGTGAATAAATACTGGTTTTACATTCTCGGCTTCCACGGAGTTTCTTCCGCGTTCAGATCTTTCGTTAGCTTTCTTGATAAAACGAAAAGATAATCACTCAGACGATTAAGATATTTGTAAATGATCTCATTTACCTTTTCGTTTTCTGCAAGCTGTAAAACGGAACGTTCTGCTCTTCTGCAAACGCAACGCGCAACATGGCAAAACGAAACGGCAGGATGCCCGCCGGGCAAAACAAAACTTTTCATTTCCGGTAACTCAGCGTCCATGTCATCAATCGTTTTTTCAAGAAGAGTTATGTCCTCTTCTTTCACTTCAGGCAATTTCATTTTGTTTTTCTCCGGATCCGCAGCAAGTGAGGAACCAATAGTAAATAACCTGTCCTGAATTTCGATCAGCACTTTTGCTATTTCATCATCCATCTGGTGATCGCGCACAACGCCAATAAAGGAATTAAGTTCGTCCACGTTACCGTAAGCTTCAATACGCATATGATGTTTAGGTAACCGTGTGCCACCGATCAAAGATGTTTCACCTTTATCTCCGGTTTTAGTATAGATGCGGATTGCCATGAGTGAAATTTGTTTCACCAAAAATACTTAAAAATGACTCATGTGGTTTCATTTTAAATCCTGTTCCGGATAATGAAGATGATAATAAGCACTACAATTGGTGTGATAACAATTCCTGCCCACATCTGCCACGGCGTTGAAGGAATCTCTGCTCTCTGTTCTACTGTCTGAACTTCTTCCGCCGAAAGCGGGTACCATTGTCCTTTTTCGCGGAGGATCCAGAATTTCCTTAAGGGAAAAAATGGCAGGAACCAGATATGAAAATAATTTTGGCGGAGTTCAACAGTAGCTCCATCATCAACATCCCGTAAACCAAGTTCAGTTGCGTTGTACTCACGCAATGGTTTATCTGCTACGCCTCCAAAAAAGATAAACATGGTTTTCCTGATTGAGAATTAATTCAAATGTAATACAGGAAATTTAAAATAAACAAAATTGAAATTGATCTACCAGGAAAATTTCTTTTCCTTAAAACCAAATGTATATTTTATGCCAAGACGAAAATTTGCGCCATTCATAAAAAGTTCATTGCCTGTAGCGTCTACAGCGTATGGCGTTCCGAAATTTTTCAAATAATATCCTTCAATAAAAGGTACAAAGGCGTTTGAACCATGATGCGCGTTTTTGCCAAACCGATAGGTGTCAATTCCAATTCCGACCAGGAAATTTGTTACGGAAGAACGTGAGTAACTGATTGCTGATTTGGTGAGCGTCCTCATTTCTATTCCCGCAATTAAATATGATTTCAGGTTAGCGAAGATGATGGACTTTGCGCCTTTGCAGGATTGCCTTTTTCCTCCACCTGCTATTCGCGTTCTTACTTCCGTGAGCCATTGCCATTGCAGCGCAACCTGAAAATCCAAATAAGAATTCTCCGCAAGTGTAGTCACTATCTTTTCTCCGTCGCGTGCTGTGGCCATATAAAATCTGGATTTACTCATTGCGGCGGCAACGGTTCCGTTTAACTCCCAGGAAAAATGCTGGTTGTATCTTAATCCGAACGAATTTCCCGACGGTGAAGGATTTTTCTGGTAAAAGCTGGTGTTGAGCAAATTCATGCCGCCAAATAAGTCTATGCTGTTAAGTTGCGCATGAAGCGAAACAAACAGCATGCTTGCAATTACAACTGAAAAGAAACGGGGTGATAATATTTTTTTCATAAGTAGAATTGACTGAATAAAGGTAAAATATTAGGAAGAGGTTTTCGCTCCGGATCGTAACAAACTTGTAAACTTTCGATAAACAGCAAACATATAAGGTTAACCTGATCTTTTCTTATCAAGGTAAAGACTGATCAATGAAGCACACAGACCCAGAAAACCTCCTCCAAGACTAAAGATATTCATAAGGCTTACGCCTGTGAAATTTGTTTTCGCGTCAACATTTGGTGGTACATAAACATAAATCAGATCAGGTAAGAATTTTCCTGCAGCAAAGCCTATCCAACCTGCAGAGAATGCAAGTAGTGTTATCATCGCTATAGAAAATACGATCCATCTTATCATTTGTTTTAGTTCTTTATGGAATAATGAAAATGGTAAAACAACTAATGCGAAGAAGAATCCAATCCACCATACAGAAGCAAATCCTATTAAACCTGCGCTCTCACGTTCAGAACCACGAACAGCATTGTCTGGCCCTGATAGAATAAGGTGGTACTTTGTGTAGTATTCGGGACACAAAGTAAAATTAATCTGCGCGCGTATAACGCCATAGACTCCGCCCGCCAGCGTGAAAAGAAAGAAAAACAGAACCAGGTATAATAATTTTCTCATAATTGGACGCTTGATGAATTTAAAACGGGTTATTTAGCGAATTTAAAAATTTTAAGCAGAAGGCAATTGTAAACTGTGGTGGTATGTAAGTTGTATGATTTTTTTGCAGGCAATAAGCTGTACTAATAAATACGCGTAATTTCTTTTTATGGTTTATATAGCAGTTGAGACGAAATGAAAAAGACGTATTGAGGGTGAAGGATTAAAGTAATAGAATACACATGAAAAAAGTAAGGGGGAAATTAATTGTAATTGGTGGCGGAGAGGATAAAAGAGATTCTATGAAGATCCTTAGAACTTTTCTGAATGAAATTATTTCTTCAAAACACAGCCGCGTGGAAATTGTTACAATTGCCACGAATCTTCCACGTGAAGTGGAGCGTGATTATGAAGACGCTTTATGGGATTTGAAATTCAGGAATTATGGATTCATTCATATTGATGATCATCGTGACACAGATAGGCCGGAACATCTTGATCGAATCGACAGAGCCGATGGAGTTTTTTTCAGTGGTGGGGATCAGTTGAAATTATG
>CBIHPU010000413.1:0-4072 GCA_966211935.1 uncultured bacterium
CAGATTGAATAAAAGTAACGGTTATATTTTTCCTTCATGAACTGAGTAAGTGAAGCGGAATAAATGGCAGTGGTGTAAAAAACAAGATAAACGACTTCACCGATCGCATCTGTAAATGAAGCCTTAAAAAAGTCCTCTACAAGATCCCCGAAAACATAAAGACCGTACATATTAAAAATAAGATGCATGGCATCGGCGTGAACAAAGGCGTGAGAAAGAAAACGATAATGTTCACGGTAATGCCTGATCTGAAAGGGCATGAATGAGTATTTATGAAGTTTTGCTTCATCCTGAAAACATATAACAGAAAAAATACTGGTAAATGCAATAATTCCCAGCGTTATCAGATCGAAAGAAATATTCATATCAAATTGATTCTTTTACAGAATCTGTTGCCAGATGCTGCGCTTCACGCGTTCCTAAAATTCTTTTAATAATGTAATGTAACAGGTAAATCAATGGAGTCATGGCTACCGCAATCACGAGTTTAGTAGTATAACCGGTAATGCCATAATACAACACATCCGATAAACTTTTTTTACCAGGAATTAAAAATCCAATTATCAGCACCAGGTAGGAATCAACTAATTGAGAGATAACAGTTGATCCCGTAGCACGCAGCCATATCATTTTCTCGCCGGTAAATTTTCTCATGAACCAGAATGCCCACACGTCAACCATCTGCGAAACAATGAAAGCCACAATACTTCCAATCATGATCGGAAGAGATCCGGCAAAAATTTTATTGAACTCTGATTCCGTAGCATACGAAGTTTTACTGAAGGGAAGCTGAACAGCGGTATAAACAACAAGAAAACAAAAAGCAATGCAACCGGCAGTGATCCAAGATAATCTTCTGACTGCCTTTTTCCCGTAATACTCATTCATTACATCCGTCATCAGAAACACAACCGGCCAGGGAACAATTCCCGCTATAATGGGATAAAGGCCAATATCCACTTCTTTAGAGCTGATCAGCTCGGCAACAATGGCGCTGGTAATGAAAATACCCGCCATGCTTACAAAAAGTATTTCTCTTTTATTCCCCAGCATTTTCCAGCATTAAAAATTCCTCAATCACGGAATAAATATAATTTAAATCTTCTCTTGTAATGCAGTAAGGAGGCAGGAGATAAAAAATATTTCCGAGGGGACGAATGAGAATTCCTTTTTTGAAAAGAAAGTTCGAAGCTTTATCGCCGGCGTGAGCCAGGTAATGACTTTTCTCTTCCCTGTATTCAAAAGCAATTATTGTTCCTTTGTGCCTTACATCCCACCCTTTTATTTTGTTTTGAATCCGTGCTGCGAAGCCCGCATGCATTTCACTGATCTTATTTATTTTGTCCAGTGTATTTTCTGTTTCAAAAAGATCAAGGCTTGCATTTGCCGCTGCGCACGCCAATGGATTAGCAGTGTAAGAATGTCCGTGAAAAAAAGTTTTTGTTCTGTCTTCCTGCACGTAAGCTTCATAAATAAAATTGGCACAACTCGTTACACCAAATGGCATAAAGCCTCCGGTAATTCCTTTGCTCATGCAAATAATATCGGGTTGTTCAGTAAGATATTCCGATGCAAACATTCTTCCGGTTCGGCCAAATCCTGTCATCACTTCATCAGCTATGCAGATCACTCCAGTCTTTTTACAAACAGAAATCATTGCATCAAGTCCTTCCGCATCATGCATAACCATTCCTGCGGCGCCCTGAACAAGTGGTTCAAAAATAAATGCAGCAACGTTCCCATCTTTTATGCTCTTCATCAATGTATCCAGGCTTTTCCGGAGATTATTTTTTTGCGGGACCGGAATATGAATCACATCAAATAATAAAGAAGCAAAAGGCTCATTGAACACATTTCTTGCTCCCGCGCTCATTCCACCAAAAGTATCTCCATGGTACGCGTTTTCAAAAGCAATAATTTTATATCGCTCCTCATTTCTATTGAAAAAAAACTGAAGCGCCATTTTTAACGCTACTTCAACTGAAGTAGACCCATCATCGCTGAAAAATATTTTTTTCTGGTTATCAGGTAAAATCTGAAGTAAACGTTCCGCCAGATTTATGGCTTGCGGGTGAGTGAAACCCGAAAAAATTGTATGGGCGCTTTGCAAGGCCTGTTCTGCAATCTTCTTTGCGATGTAAGGATGAGAATGTCCGTGAAGATTGACCCACCAGGATGAAATAGCGTCAATGTATCTGTTTCCCTTTTCATCAAAATAATAAGAGTCCTTTGATGAGATAATGTTTACAGGCGCTTCAGCGAACTTTAAATGCGTAAAAGGATGCCAGATAAATTGAAGATCTTTCTGTACCTGGTCCGCCAAAACTTAAATGTTTTTGAATTGATCTGTATATTTCTGGATTACTTCGCGTGTGATGGTCGCTTCTTTGTTGATGCGTCCGAGCAATGGAAGTTTAGAGTGATCAAGAATAACCTCCTCGCTCATTTTATGTGGTGGACCATTTAAAACAATTCCCAGAACTTTAATTCCCCTGTTCTTTAAGGCTTCAACAGATAGCAACGTGTGATTAATACTACCAAGATAATTCTGAACTACAAGAATTACTTCCGTATCAAACTTCGTCATCAGATCCACCATGAAAAATTTTCTGCTTAGCGGAACAAGAACTCCTCCGGCACCTTCAATAATCAGCGTGTTTTTAGTATCAGGCAAATTTATTTTGTCAAACTCAATTTCAACTCCCGTCATTTCTGCAGCGGCATGTGGTGACATATATTGATCCAGCGAATAGATCTCCTTATGAAAAGCGGATTTAGAGTTTGAAATAAGCTTTTTCACTTTATCGGTGTCGGTGCCATAATAGCTTCCTGTCTGAACAGGTTTCCAGTAATCAGCTTGTAAGGCTTCAACCAGGATTGCGGAGACAACAGTCTTTCCCACATCAGTACCGATACCGGTAACAAAAATTTTTCTCATAAGGATTATTGAGCCTAAAATAGATAAAAAATCAAACTGACAAATTTTGAAGCGAAGATAATGCTAAGAACAGCCTGTTAATTTCATCAGTTGTGTTATGAGCGTGCAGGCTTATTCTGAGACGTTCCGTACCTTCTCTGATGGTAGGGCTCTTCACAGGACGCACATCCAGCTGCTGGTCAAGAAGTTTATCCGCGGTTTTCTGAACGGCTTCGTTACCCGGAACAATAATTATCTGAATAGGCGTGTTGCTCTCCTGGTAACCAGGGAAATTTTTAAATAACGATTTAAACAGTTCAATATTTTTCTCCAGTCGTGCCCTCGCGTTATTATCATTCAGCAATTCATATGCGCAAAAAACTGAAATGAGAGAATGATAAGGCAGGGAAGTTGAAAATATAAAGGGACGAGAAAAATTTATCAGGAAATCGGTCAGAATCTTGCTTCCGCATACAGCCGCGCCGTGTGTTCCCATTGCTTTTCCATATGTATATACACGCGCGAAACAATCTGCTTCTATATTATATTGATTGCATAAACCACTCCCATTCTCTCCATAAACTCCGGTAGCATGCGCCTCGTCTACAATAAGATTGTAATTGTTGGTTTTGCACAAATGAGCCAGCTCTTTTAAAGGCGCAACATCTCCATCCATTGAATAGACAGATTCCACTGCAATAAAAATATTTTCACCTTTCTGGAGTCCTATTTTATTAATGAGGTCATTTAAGTTATTGTGGCGGAATTTAAATGCTTTTGCGTGAGACAACCGAACACCGTCAATAATACTGGCGTGCGCCAATTCATCATAAAAGATCAGGTCATTTTTTTGCGGTACTGCGCTGAATAATCCTACGTTGGCATCGTAACCCGAATTATGAATCAACGCGCTCTCTGCATGATGATGCAGGGCGATTTTTTTTTCCAGCTCTACGGCAAATTCGGAATTGCCGGCTAGCAACCTTGATCCGCCACTACCGGTTTTAATTATTGTCTTTGCAAATTCATTTATCTTTCGCTGAAGAATTCCGGTGGTTGAAAATCCTAAATAATCGTTGGAAGAGAAATCAGCAAATGAAGAAGGAAAGGTTTTAAGTTGCCTCAGTAATCCCTTTTCTTTCCTGGACCGTAAAA
>CBIHPU010000414.1:0-4068 GCA_966211935.1 uncultured bacterium
AATTTAACCCGCAGCAGCAATATTTCAACCCGCCTCAGCAGCAGCAACAACAAGGCAATTTTAATAATCCGAGTACACAGGCTAACTCTAATCAACAGCCAAATCCTTATCAATATTTTAACCCCTACAATCCGGTCCCTCCGCAGCAGAATCCAAATACTCCGCCGCCGCCGCCAGAGAACAAGGGATAAAAAAGTAATCAGAATAATTATTCAGCAATGATAAGGGTAACAAAAAATATTAT
This sequence comes from uncultured bacterium, assembly GCA_966211935.1. GTDB lineage: Bacteria > Bacteroidota > Bacteroidia > B-17B0 > Aurantibacillaceae > AM-1111. The sequence goes on from CBIHPU010000414.1 coordinate 245, forward strand.
TTCGTGGTTCGAACAAAAAACGTTTGGCGTTTGTGAATGGTGGGGAAAAAAACTCGGTATCCGTTCAACTAAAGTCAGAATGTATTTTATTTATCTTTCATTTTTCACTTTCGGATCGCCGGTTATTCTTTATTTCATCATGGCTTTCATCCTCGAAAACAAACAATATTTCAAACGTTCCTATTACCGAAAACGTCCTTCCGTCTGGGATCTGAAATAACATGAGCTTTTTAAAACGACTTTTCGGAAAAAGAAGGGAAGAAATGAAAACCTTCGCGCACGACTTTACAACTCCGGAAGGCGCAATACTTTGCCTCGAAGACGCTTATTTGGAAAAGAACATCAACAAAGCAATTGGCTGTAAAGATTTTTCAGCTGAAGCAAGTTTCATGTTGAATAAAATGAATAATTCGGGCGAAAATTTTTCCGATCATCCTGCCCTCCGCGAGCAAACTGCAAAGGCGCTGAAACTTTCTTTCATCAGGGATCTCACCGAATCAGGTTTCCCGGAATTAAAAAATTCCGCACGCACTTTTACAAAAAAAGAAAAGATAAGTGAAGAGCTCTGTATTATAACAGAAACAAGCGTTTATCCAGACAATTCAACTTCCTCGCAACGAATAAATGTTTTTAAAACCAAAAATGGCTGGCGAGTTTTAAATTCAATAGATTAATATGGACGCGAAAATCAAAAAGACAATTGACAAGTTTCCGGAACCGAAACGCGATAATGTAAAATTGCTGCGTGAAATTATTTTGTCTGTCAATAAAGAAATCGGTGAAGCAATAAAGTGGAATCAACTCACATTTACTTATGGAAAAAACAACCTCTGTTTTATCTATTCTTACAAACAGGCGGATTATATTAATCTTGGATTTATGCAAGCCGTTCATTTAAGCGATCCAAAAAAATTGTTTGAAGGAACAGGTAAAGGAATGCGACACATTAAGATCAGTACTGAAAAAGACATTCCGGTAACCCAGGTTAAAAAGTGGATAAAAGAATCCATTGCGTATTACAAAGAATAAAAAGATCTTATTTAAATAATTTTAACTGCAACCATAAATGAAAAGCAGATTACTGGTCTAACTTTGGTATGCATGATTAAAATAATTCCTTTTCTTTTTCTGCTTTTATCCCTGAAAATCAGCGCGCAGAAAACAATTCATGTTTTTGTGGCATTGTGCGATAACAAGAACCAGGGTATTGTTCCGGTTAACACGAAAATCGGCAACGGACAGGATCCGAAAAACAATTTGTACTGGGGTTGCGGTTACGGTGTGAAAATGTTTTTCAAACTGCACAGCACAGAATGGAAACTGGTAAAAACAATTCAGAAGCCCAAGCCGAATATTTTTGAGCGAGTAATTTTCAAACACAAAACTGAAAATGTTTATTTATGCGCCGACGCTTATGACGGAGCTTACATAAAACAAACAACACGCGATTTTCTTGCTGCATCTGCGGGTGATATGAAAGACAGCGTGATGATCGATAGCACTAAAAAAACTTATGTGCGATTTGGTGGAGCAAGTAAACTGATTTGCTATACAGGTCATGATGGTTTGATGGAATTTGATCTTGATTCAACAGCTGTAAAAAAAGACAAGGAAACAAGAAAAGCGATTATTCTTGCCTGCGTAAGCAGAACCTATTTCAAACCTTATCTTCAGAAAACAGGAGCTTCTCCATTGGTATGGACAACAGGATTAATGGCTCCCGAAGCATATACTTTAGAAGCGGCGGTAAACGCGTGGGTGGCAGGAAAAACCGACGCGGAAGTGCGCGAGGCTGCAGCTCAAGCTTACAGCAAATACCAAAAGAAGTGTAGCATTAAATCTTCCAGAAACTTATTGGTTACCGGATGGTAGTTTGGAAAATAATTGCAGGTTAGACCTGACTTTATGAATTGCTAAGTTTCAATAAAAATGAAAACCAGCATTGCAATATTCTTAATACTTCTTGCTTTATATTTCATTTTTATTTTTGTGCGGGATCTGACTCGAAAAGAAAAAAAATCGAAATATGATCGTGACGATGACGTCGAATTTTCAGATGATTTCTTTGACCAGGATTAAAATTTATTTCCCTTTATTTAATTGCAGATCCATGTCTATCACCGCCTGATAAGATCCTTTATCAAGCACCTCTATCGATTTTGAAATATTTTTAAAGCCCGGACATTCAAGATCCAGATTATATTTACCTGCAGGCAAAATAATTACATAACGTCCTGTATTTGGATTTGGAAGATAATTCCCAACAATCTCACCGCCCTCATTTGTAACAGAAATAAATACGTCAGGATAATTGATCTTCGTTCCCTCAGGTGAAACAATTGTTCCGCGAATTACAGTCAGCTGTGGATCAATTTCGTTGAACGTAACCCGATAAATATCATAATCACCAAAACCTCCGTTGCGTACAGAAGAAATGTAACCGTATCGACCGGTTAGCGATATCCTGAAATTATTGTCATCCATTGTCGTATTTATCGGATACCCCAGATTCTTTACATTTTTGAATCGCGATGAATCCGCATCCCAATCGGCATAAAAAATATCATAACCACCCATGCTGGTGTGTCCGTTGGAAGAAAAATAAAGTGTTTTTCCATCAGGTGAAATATTTGGAAAATCTTCATCGTTAACTGTGTTGATCTCTTTTCCAAGATTCATTGCTTCACTCCATTTTCCATTCGGTAGTTTCCTGCTCATATAAATATCTGTCCCCCCAAAACTTCCCGTGCGGTTACTGGCAAAATAAATAATCTGTCCGTCTTCAGTTATTGAAGCTGCAATTTCTTCCTGGTCAGAATCAATTGCTTTATCCATAGGTACCGGTGTTCCGTAAACACCTTTGTTGTTACGCTCACTGATATAAAGATTACCAACACCTTTTTTATTCAGAATATAAAGGATCATAAAATCACCGTTAGCGCTAAGACCCACAACTTCCTCACCCGTGTTCCCTTTATTGACCGGCGCGCCAATGCAATATGCTTTTTCAAATACCGATAGCTTCTCCTGCGAAACATAAATTGAATTACTGAAATATCCATTTTCATTTTCAACCGCGTCTTTGGTAGGACGACTTGTATTAAACACAACAAACGATTCATCTATTGGAACAAAAGCGTAGTGTTCGTTGTACTCGGAATTCACATTCGCGCCAAGATTTTCAAACGTTACATTCTTCGCGTATTTCGTTAATTCCTTTGCGTTAATGCAATATTGAATCTGCCGGTCCACATCCTTTAAATTGAACTCAGTTCCTTTGCCACCAGATTTAAATTTCGAGTAAGCTGAAATGGCTTCGTCAAAACGATTGGCGTAATGCAAAGCTCTTCCTAAAAGATACCAGGTATTAGGATCACATTTAGGCTTGCGCGTAAGAACTTCCAGGTATGGAATGGCCTTTGCTTTGTTGATATTGGTGTTAAGATAACACACAGCAACTTTATAATTGTAGTTATCGTTTTTCGGATCTTCAGATAATAAGGAAAGATAATTATCCAACGCGCCTTCAAAATTACCTGCCAGTAATTTAGCTTCCGCTTCTTCAGGCTTTGCTTTGGTTAGATCGCTTTGCGCGAAAGAAAAAAAAGTGATGAGCAAAAACAAGCTCATCGGTAAAAATCTCTTGTTCATAGTCTGAAAATTAATATAGGTTGCAAAAGTACAAATCTTTGAGTCTTTGCAGGAAAAAGATTTTAGCAGTAAGATTGATTGGATTTTGTTAAAATACCCGCAATAATGTTCACTTGGCACTACCTCTCATACAATAGCATTTCCCGCATTCAGGAAAGGCTGTCGGAAGTTTA
>CBIHPU010000415.1:0-4064 GCA_966211935.1 uncultured bacterium
TATTTCATTTTTGCAGCGTACTCTGCTTTTCTTTTCGCTTCCGCTTTTTTTCTTGCCAGTTGTTCGTTGTACGCCTTGTAATAAGCCGCGCGGTTAAATGTTTCTTTAAACGTTCCTTTTTGCTCAGCGTAATTCAGAAGGATTTCGTAAGCTTCAGTCAGTTTAACAAAACGTTCGTGTGCATTTGCGTCTGCGCAAACGTCGGGGTGATAAAGTTTGGCTTTTTCCCTGAAAGATTTTTTGATCTCGTAAATTCCCGCGCCAGGTTTAAGGTCCAGCAGCTCGTAATATTTTTCCAGGCTCTTCACTAACGGTAATAATTTGAGTCGCCTGTTATTTAATAACTGATCACCTGCTCCTGGATATTTACAGGTAATTCTCTTTCTTCATATTGTTGATTTCTCAACTGCGGTTCAAATCCCGCCTCGCGTATTGCATTCTGAATTGTCTTATAGGTAAACCGATGCGGTGCACCCGCGGCGCTCACAACATTTTCTTCTATCATTATACTTCCAAAATCATTCGCGCCCGCGTGCAGACACAATTGCGCTACTTCTTTGCCAACTGTAAGCCAGCTCGCCTGAATGTTTTGAATATTAGGGAGCATGATCCTGCATAGCGCAATCATTCTCACGTATTCATCTCCGCTCACCTGGTTTTTGATTCCTTTGAAGCGGTTCAGCAATGTTCCCTCATCCTGGAATGGCCATGGAATAAAAGCAAGGAATCCTTTTGCGTTGTCTGGTTTTTCACTCTGGACTTCACGCAGCCATACAAGATGTTCGAAGCGTTCATACACTGTTTCAATATGACCGAACATCATGGTGGCGCTTGTAGTAAGATTAAGTTGATGAGCCGCGCGCATAACATCAAGCCATTCTTTTCCGTTGCATTTGCCTTTACTGATCAATCTGCGCACTCGATCATTCAATATCTCCGCTCCCGCGCCCGGCAAACTGTCCAGACCTGATGCGATCAATGCTTTTAAAACTTCTGTATGTGTTGATTTTTCAAGCTTGGTGATGTGCGCAATTTCCGGCGGACCCAGCGCGTGAAGTTTTAAATTCGGAAATAACTGTTTCAGTTCACTGAACAGGTCGCAATAGAATTTTAATCCAAGGTCAGGATGATGTCCGCCCTGCAGCAGCAACTGATCACCGCCATACTTAAAGGTTTCTTCAATCTTTCGTCTGTTATGTAAGATTCAGCGTGACCAGGGATCCTGTAGAAATTACAAAACTTGCAGTTGGCGATGCAGACATTGGTCGTGTTTGCGTTGCGGTCGATCTGCCAGGTGACTTTCTTACTGTTTTTCTTATGATGATTACGCAACTCATTCCCTACATACATCAGTTCAGCCGTTGGTACATTGCTATATAGGAACATTCCTTCTTCAATGGACAGAAAATCAAGTTCGAGTGCGCGTTTTAATAATTGATCTGCTTTCATTAGCGTTTTATCTGTTGTGCCTGATGGTATCCGGGGCCTTATTTCATACAATACTTTTCCCTACATTTACGTCGTTCAAAAAAGTTCCCTAAAATTAAGAAAAATGACGCTCATTCGTAAAGCAAATACCATCAGTGCAGGTGGAAATATCGTGGCGCTGTGTTACCGTTTAAAACCAGGTTTTGGTTTGAACGCGGAAGAATTTAATTACCTGAAGGATCAGGTAGAGAAATTTGAAAAAAAGATCGTTCATTTTAACAGGCTCAACCACCAGGTGATCTTTGTTATTACAGATCCAAAACAGGAAAAGTACGCGAGACACGAAGCGATCAGAAGAAATGGAAATGATGTTGCAGGTATTTTAAATACTGCCAAGGCCACTAATGTTTTGGTAGTTGATGAGACAGGAGAGAAAGAAAACGGAATTGCGCTTCTGGAAGGAATTTCATTAGGCAACTACCAGTTTATTCATCACCGTACAACGGCTCAGAAAGAAACTAATTCATTAAAGGATATTTTAATTCACAGCTCGCGCATACAGGAAAAAGATGTTACTGAACTGAATATTGTATTGGAAGCGACAAAAATGGCGCGTGACCTGGTAAATGAGCCGGTAAATATTTTAAATGCGGAAGCTCTCGCGAAGGAGTTTCAGAAATATGGAAAAAACGCGGGATTCAAAGTTGAGGTTTTCAATAAAGCAAAAATCGAATCGCTGAAAATGGGCGGTCTTATTGCTGTGAATAAGGGAAGTGTCGATCCACCCACTTTTACTGTAATGGAATACAAACCTTCCAACGCCAAAAACAAAAAGCCGTTTGTAATTGTTGGCAAGGGACTTGTTTATGATACAGGCGGACTAAGTTTAAAGCCAACCGCTAACAGCATGGACGCAATGAAATGCGATATGGCAGGCGGCGCCGCAGTTGGATGCATCATGTATGCAATTGCCAAAGCGAAACTTCCGGTTCATGTAATTGGTTTGGTTCCTGCAACTGATAATCGTCCTGGTTTTAATGCATTCGCGCCGGGTGATATTATCACTATGCATAATGGCACAACAGTTGAGATGCTGAACTCGGATGCTGAAGGAAGAATGGTGCTTGCCGACGCACTCAGCTATGCAAAAAGATTTGAACCAAGATTGGTCATTGATTTTGCAACGCTTACAGGAGCTGCTTCTGTCGCAATTGGTCCGAATGGAATTGTTGTGATGGGTAATGCCGATGAAAGAGTAAAGGAGCGCATGAAAAAGGCGGGAGATAAAGTGAATGAGCGTTTAGTTGAATTTCCGTTCTGGGAAGATTATGATGAAATGCTGAAGAGTGAGATCGCTGATATTAAAAATATTGGCGGACCATACGCCGGCGCAATAACTGCTGGACGATTCCTGTATAAGTTTACAGATTATCCTTATGTGCATTGCGATATTGCAGGCCCGGCTTTTTTGAATAATCGTGATTCGTACAAGATGAAAGGCGGAACAGGTGTAGGCGTGCGTCTCATGTTTGAGTTTTTCAAAAACGTATAATGTTGTAAAATGAGGCTTGCTCGTAAAACTTTCAAACTTCGAACCTGCAACTTCAAACAATAAACGTCTTGTCCCGACTTTCTTTAAATACAAAATTCCGTCTGGCAATTATTGTGGTCGCTATGATCATAATGCTCTTTCTTATGTTTTCCTTCCGTGTATTCACGGGTTTTTCTGAAGATTATCCAAAAAAATATTCATTATACGTTTCATTATTTGATCCGACCAATGTTAAGCAGCTGAAACAGGATATATGGAAATACAGCTATGAAAACGGAGTAAAGACTTCAGAAGAAAAATTATTGAGCGTGGTTGGGAAAAAGGATGGGCCGATGAACGATGTTGTTCGCACGGATATTGGCGAAAATAAAATTTATAATAATCGCTACCTCGTTACAGGAATTGGAAATGTGATCGATTTAAAAAACAAAACTGTTCTGAGTGAAGAGAGGAACAACATTGTAAAGGTGAGCAAAGACAGTGTTGTGTTTTATATAAACGACGCGTTCAAAGGAAAATATTATACGGTGTTGAAAATGAAAGAAGGATTGTTTGAGAAAGTCCGCGATCCTTTGTTTAAGAGTGTGGTGGGTCAGGATATTGGTGTTGATTATGATCTTCAAAACCGGAGGATCTGGTTGTATCCACCAAAAGGAGAAAAGAAACTGCTGGTGCAGGACGCGGGTTTTGGTGAGGATGTTTTAAATTCAAAAAACACTGTTACAATTCCTGTGTATTGGATTGATAACTGGAATTTTATTTTTCCGTATTACCCGATCACAAAAAATAAAGTGACACTGATTTTAGTGAATGCAAAAAACGGCGATCAGGTGAGATTAGGAGACATTAATGATTTGCCAAAAAGCACAGAGGCCTCGGTTTTCGCGCGTGATCCGGATAACAATATTCTTTTTATTTCTCCGAAAGGGAATTTTATTGTTGATGTAAAGGGAAAATCAGTCAGAACGCTGGAGTTTTATCATTGCGGAAACAAATTTGATGTGCAGTGCGACAACACCACTAATGGAAGGGTGATAAAACACAAAGGTTCTGAAATTGGAAAGCTTCATTTTGAATTGCACAG
>CBIHPU010000416.1:0-4047 GCA_966211935.1 uncultured bacterium
GATGATGTGAAATGGTTTAATAAAAGAGATAGTTTTTTGGCTGAAAACATTAAATTCATTATTAACAGGTCTCCAGTTAATTCGGGATTGATAATTAATATGGGGGCGAGACATCTTTATAAAAATAAAAACGCGAATCTGCCAAAGGATTTTATTGCAGAATGGAATCCGGCAACAGACAGAGTTTTTTTAGACAGCTTAATAAAAGAAAGATCATTGAGATTTAATTGTAAATATCATAAACACAGAAAAAGAAAATATTATAAGAAAAAGCAGGAAATATTCTGTTTGGGTGATGTTTATATTTCTTTTGAAAAATCTGATTCCTTGGTTAATATAAATTCGTTTTAAGTTTCCTGGAAAGGGGTAAATTGTAGTTCATTTATTATTTACGACTCGTTGCTCTTTCAGTTCACGCGTTATTCTAAATAATTGAACATTTCAAAGAGTTGGAGTACGACCTACTTTCGCGCCTTGTTTTTTATGTTGCGACCATTTGAATCTCGCCTTCGTCCATTAATCAATCAAGTTTAACCTTCATCTAAACCGTTTTCATCTAATTGCCTAAAAATTTAGTTTATACCATTTGATTTCTCAGAAACAAGTTTATTTTTGTTTTGTCCACTGTAAGAAACGGTAGTGCCATTAACGGAAGTTCGTGGTGTTGCCGGAAAATTCAATTATTTGATTAATTGTCATGGATACTTTTAAAAAGAAAAAGATAAAGTATCCGGGCCCCCTGCAGTTGTCAGAAGAAACGAATTGAGCAAGATGTTTTTTATTTGTGCTGATACAAACCATCGCAAAATAAAACTCCCAGCATTTTTGCTTTCCAAATTTTTCTTTCAGGTATTAAAAGGGTGATTAAAAATTATTTTATGGACGCAGAAAAAAAGAAAGCATTGGGAGTAAAACTGTTGTTATCCCGTCGTGCAAAAAACCTGACACAAACTGATGTTGCCGACAGAATTGGTATTCACCAGACGCAATACCAGAGAATAGAAACCGGCGCTCTCGGTCTGAGCGCGGAGCAGTTAATTGTATTGTGTTATTATCTCAATATAAATATTGCAGAGCTTACAGAGATTTATGTTGGCGTTGCCGCGCGCGTTGAAGCAGCTGCGCAGGAAAACGAATTGAAGATTAGTAAATTGAAATCTATCATTCGTATCTCTGAAGAAGAGATCCGAAAACGCGACAAAACAATTGAGAAATTGAAAGACGAAATCAACGGACTCGAAACGGATGGATTTGGAATAAAACCTTCAACTTTGTTTAGTTTGGTTGACTAACTGAAAGTGCGGCAGGAAAGGCTGCTCTTTTGTTTTGTAATCGTTTATCGTTAGTCGTTAGTCGTTTGTCGTTTGTTGTTTTCATCATGAAGCGAAATCAGCCTTGGGATTTCTGCTTCGTGATGATGTTTGATGTTTGATGTTCATGGCGCTCTCCGCCAACAGCCTTTCCGCGTTAGGTATTATGGGACACAAAGGACGCAATGTACCACAAAGTTCACAGAGCATTTTTTCGTTCGAAAATTGCGCGCACTCCGCCTCTTCGCGAGAAAAACACGTCGTGCCGTTTGTCGTCGCGAGAAAACATCAAAAGCACTCATACAAAGAATTCTATTAAACCGCGTACTCAGTCAACTTCGCCTCCGCGAGAAAAACACGTCGCGCCGTCGCGGTCGTCGCGAGAAAAAAAAATGACACTCAGCGCGCTCCGCTAACTTCGCGGGGATCATGAAGCGAAATCTGCCTTGTGATTTCTGCTTCATGGCTCCGCGTGAAACAGTGAATTTTCGTAATTTCGCCACCAAATTCCTGAACAATGCAACCTATCATTGAATGCGTTCCCAACTTTTCTGAAGGACGCGACATGAATATCATCAAACAGATCACCAATGAAATTGAATCGGTAGACGGCGTGAGACTGCTCAACGTTGACCCAGGCAAGGCTACAAACCGCACAGTCGTAACTTTTGTCGGCCACCCTGAAGCAGTTATCCAGGCCGCCTTTCTTGCAATTAAAAAAGCGGGCGAGGTTATCGATATGAGCAAACATAAAGGAGAACACCCGCGCATGGGCGCTACTGATGTTTGTCCGCTTATTCCTATCAGCGGAATCAGCATGGAAGAAACTGCTGAGTACGCAAGAAAACTCGCGAACAGGGTAGGTGATGAGTTGAAAATTCCTGTCTATCTCTACGAATACGCACAAGCAAATAAATCACGTTGCAACCTTTCTGTTATTCGTGCAGGAGAATATGAAGGCTTCTTCAAAAAAATAAAATTACCTGAATGGTGTCCTGATTGTGGTCCCGCTGAATTTGATGTGAAGCGTGGAGCAACTGTAATCGGCGCGAGAGATTTCCTGGTTGCTTTCAACGTGAATCTGAATACAACATCAACACGTCGCGCAAATTCAATAGCATTTGATGTGCGTGAAGCAGGACGCGTAAAACGCGAAGGCGATCCGCTTACAGGAAAAATTGTTACTGATAAAGACGGAAATTCAATAAGCATTCCTGGTTCCTTGAAATGCGTAAAGGCCATTGGTTGGTTCATTGAAGAATATGGGATCGCGCAGATCTCGATGAACCTCACAAACATCAGTGTTACGCCTGTGCACATAGCATTTGATGAAGTTTGCAAGAAAGCTGAAGAGAGAGGAATTCGTGTTACAGGATCTGAACTCGTAGGACTGATTCCTTTGAATGCAATGCTTGATGCCGGAAGATATTTTTTGCGCAAGCAGCAACGTTCAATTGGTGTTAGTGAGAAAGAACTGATCAAGATCGCTATCAAATCAATGGGACTTGATGAACTTGGTCCGTTTAAACCAGAGGAGCGTATAATTGAATACATGCTTCGTGAAAAATCTGAAAGTCGTTTGGTGAGCATGACGCTGACCGAATTCGCGGATGAAACGGCGAGTGAGAGTCCGGCGCCGGGTGGTGGATCTATTTCTGCTTATGTAGGATCACTTGGCGCATCGCTTGCAACTATGGTAGCAAATTTGTCTTCGCACAAAAGAGGTTGGGATGATCGTTGGGAAGAATTCAGCAAGTGGGCAGAGAAAGGGCAGTATTACAAAGATGAATTGCTAAAGATGGTTGATAAGGATACTGCTGCATTCAATAAAATCATGACAGCGTTTGGTTTACCAAAGGCGACAGATGAAGAAAAAGCAGCGAGAAAAAAGGCTATCAATGAGGCGACGAAATTCGCTATTGAAGTTCCGTTTAAAGTGATGCAGTTGTCATATGAAAGCATGGAGCTTATTAAAGCTATGGCGGAGATAGGAAATCCGAATTCAGTATCGGACGCAGGAGTAGGAGCGCTTTGTGCGCGTTCTGCGGTTATGGGCGCGTATATGAACGTGCGCATCAATTGTTCCGGTTACGAAGACAAAAATTTCGTAAACGATATTGTTGCGAAAGGAAAAGAAATAGAAAAGAAAACACTGGCTGCGGAAGCAGAGATCCTGAAAATTGTAAATGAAAAAATAGGACTGTAAAGGTTCTGCCGTTCCAGAATGAATTATATAAAATTTTCCTTCAATGTTTTTCCGGTTGTGCCGGGAAATGAAATACTGATTGCTTACCTGGGTGAAATTGGTTTTGACAGTTTCTCTGAGACGAATAATGGCTTTGACGCTTTTGTAAAAGAGGAAGAATTGATAAGAAAAGATCTTCCGTCAGAAAGTGATTTTGAGGGAATAAAGTTTTCTTATGCTGAAGAAGTCATTGAGCAAAAAAACTGGAACGAAGAATGGGAAAAAAGTTTTTCGCCTGTTGTAGTTGAAGATAAGTGTTGCATTCGCGCTTCTTTTCATCCTCCATGTAACAACGTAAAGGTTGAAGTGATCATAACTCCCAAAATGTCGTTCGGTACCGGTCACCACGATACGACCTGGCTGATGACTAAGAATCTTTTTGAAATTGATCTGAAGAACAAAAACGTCCTGGATATGGGTTGTGGCACCGGCGTTCTTGCCATTGTTGCAAAAAAAATAGGCGCAGCAAAAGTTATTGGAATTGTTATTGAA
>CBIHPU010000417.1:0-4042 GCA_966211935.1 uncultured bacterium
ACGGAATTGTATCGGGTGAAGAAGCAACCGATGTTTCGTTAAGTTCAGTACCTGCTGGTATCACTCCGCTTGCAATCATGAGTTTTAATAAAGATTCCTGGTCGCAGTATTGCAGAACGTACAGGGAGTATTGGGATTGGGTCGAAAAACGGAACGAGACGCGATATGAAAATACCATTCAGCATGGAAAAAATTACGACGCAAAAAACATGATGCACACGTTCAGATTGCTGGCCATGGCGGAAGAGATTGCTTTGTATAAGGAGGTTCGCGTACGCCGTTCGGACCGGGATTTCTTATTAAAGGTCAGAAAAGGTGAGTTTGACTATGAAGATCTCGTGAAAATGGCTGTAGAAAAAACTATGCGGATTGAAGAGCTTTACAAGAAAACTGACCTGCCGGATGCCCCCGATCGCCGGAAAAGTGAAGAATTACTGGTATTCCTGAGAGAAAAACTCTATTCAGGTCAATGATTTTTTCATTTTAGATTTTTTGGCGACACAAAGAATGAGCATTTTTCATTTTAAAACTTGTCATTTGCCGGAATGCCTTATTTTTGATTTCTATTTTCAGCTAACATTATGACATCAACTACAAAAAAGAAAAAGAGCCTTATTGGCCGCATTTTTAAATGGACAGGCATCACCTTGCTTTTGCTAATTGTGCTGGCCATCGTGCTTCCTTTTATTTTTAAAGATAAGCTGATCCAGCTGGCAAAGGATGAAGCAAACAAGCAACTCAATGCAACAGTGAACTGGGGCGAGTTTGATCTTTCGCTTATCAGTTCCTTTCCTGAATTTAATTTCAAGATAGATGATGTTAGCGTGATTGGAGTTGATCAGTTTGCAAAAGATACTCTTGCGTTCATTAAACGTACAGAGTTAAGTCTTGACCTGATGAGCGTGATCAGTGGCGATAAATATAAAGTGAGAGAGATTTTACTTGATGAGCCACGCATTTATGGTCACGTGCTTGCTGACGGAAAAGCGAACTGGGATATTACCAAACCCAGTGCTGATACAACTACCAGCACTGATACCAGCGCAACTAAGTTTGATGTCAGTCTGAAGAGTCTGAGATTGAAAGACGCGGTGATCCGGTATAATGATGAAAGTTCTGACATGACTGCATCATTGCATGATTTTGATTTTGATATGTCAGGTGATTTTACACAGGACAATTTTGTAATGGATATTGTTTCCGAGATCCAGAAACTGAATTTCAGTATGAGTGGAGTTCCTTATGCCAGGGACCTGCACAATACAATGAAGATCTCCATGGATATGAATATGCCTGCAATGAAATTTACTTTTAAAGAGAATGAAATAGGGTTAAACGATCTGTTGCTTGGAATAGATGGTTACCTGGCCATGCCAAAAGATGATATTGAAATGGATATGAAATTCAACTGTCCGCAAACTGAATTCAAATCCATTCTATCTTTAATTCCTGCGGTCTATTCAAAAGATTTTGCAAGTGTTCAGACAAAAGGAAAACTTGCTTTGAATGGTTTTGCGAAAGGAATTTACAATGATAAAACGATGCCGGGATTTGGCGTGCACCTTGAAATTGCTGACGCGATGTTCAAATATCCTTCATTGCCGAAATCTGTAAATAATATCAATGTAAAAGTAGATGTAAATAATCCGAACGGAAATCCTGACGCCACCGTAATTGATGTACATCGTTTTCATGTGGAGATGGCCGGCAATCCTTTGGATGCTGCATTGCATGTAAAAACTCCCGTAAGTGATCCTTCTCTTAATGGAGAGATCAAAGGAAAAGTGGATCTCACATCAGTAAAAGAATTCGTTCCGCTTGAAAAAGGTGAAGAACTGAGTGGTGTAATCAATGCAGATGTAAGATTGAACGGCAGAATGTCAATGATTGAAAAAGAAAAATATGACGAGTTCAAAGCTGAAGGATCTGTTGAGGTAACTGGCATGAATTATAAAACTGCTTCGCTTCCGTCAGGAGTAACGATCAATACCATGAAAATGCTTTTCTCACCAAAATTTGTTGAGCTTGCATCTTTCGATTCCAAAATGGGCCGGTCAGACATAAAGGCTAGTGGGAAAATAGAAGATTTCATGCAGTACTTCTTTAAGGATTCTTTGCTGAAGGGTCAATTCACTCTTCAGTCATCACTTATTGATCTGAATGAGATGATGGGACCTTCAGAAACTACTCCAACAGCCGCAGCTAATACGCAAGCCGCAGCTGCGCCCGCTGACACCGCGCCGTTAAGTGTAATTCCAATTCCAGCTAATATTGATTTTGTATTGAATTCAAATCTTCAGAAAGTGCTCTATGATAAACTGGATATTAATAATGTAGCAGGAACTATTATTGTGCGGAACTCAAGACTGAGCATGGAGAATCTGAAGATGAATATGCTTGATGGCGCACTTAGCATGAAGGGATATTATGATACAAAGAACGAGGCGAAGCCGGAGATAAATTATAATCTTGAGATCACTGATTTTGATATTCAGAAAAGTTTCAATGCCTTTAACACAGTTCAGAAACTTGCCCCGGTTGGTAAATATTCTGCGGGTAAATTCTCAGCTTCTATAAAAGACATGAAGAGTAACCTGGATAAGACAATGATGCCGGATATGAATTCGCTCGTTGCAAAGGGAAACGTGAAAATGAAATCGGTAAAAGTGGAAGGGTTCGAGCCTTTCAACAAATTGGCTGACGCCTTGAAGAATGAGAATTTTAAGAAGATGGAGTTTCAGAATATCGCTGCTTTCTTTGAAGTGAAGAATGGAAGAATGATCCTTGATCCGTTTAAAACAAAGATCAAAAATGTTGATGCTGAAATTTCAGGGTCAACCGGTTACGATCAAACGATCGACTATCGTTGGGTGATGCAGATACCTACAAAGGATCTTCCTTCGCAAGCTACAAACGCACTGGAAGGACTACTTGGCAAAGCGGGATCTGTTACAGGAAAAGAAACCAAGCTTCCGGAAAAAGTGGATGTGACCGCACTCATAGGAGGAACTGTTACAAAGCCCGAAATAAAAACAGGTATGAAGGATGTGATGGCAAACGTGAAGAATGAAGTTAAAGAGCAGGTCAAGGAAATTATCGAAGAAAAGAAAGAAGAGATCATTAAGGATGTAAAAGCTGAAGCGACCAAGGAGATTGAGAAGATCTTAGCGGATGCGCAGCGTGAGGCAGATCGTGTGAAAGAAGAGGGAGCCAAACTTGCTGAACAAACCCGCACCGAAGGAAACAAAAGAGCTGACGAGCTTGAAAGTAAAGGTGGAAATCCGATCGAAAAAATAGCGAATAAAAAACTCGCTGAAAAGCTTAGAAAGGAAACAGAAGAAAAGGCAAAAAAGATCACGGATGAATCTAATGCCAAAGCAGATAAAATTATGGAAGACGCCCGCGCGCGTGCCGATAAACTCAAACAGCAATAACTTATATCAATTGAACATTAAAAAAATGCTTCCGGTTTGGAAGCATTTTTTTTTTGTACGATACTGAATAACGCTTTGTTTACGGGAAAAGATTGATATTTCTGTATCTGTTTTATTCGCGACGCATTACTATAACGCCAAATGGTTAATAAATCAAAAAAGGGTACAATTTATGATTGAATAAACAGTTATTAATATAAAATTTGTCATTATAGTTATTGCGTGGGCGGCATCGAGATCAATAGTAAAGTTTTTTATCCAGTAACCGGTTCGGAGATCAGGTCAATGATTGAGTTGAATGATCGCAACGGGTTTCTTGAAATAAGGATCAAGCGAAAAAACGGTTCTTCACTTGTTGTTTTGCTGAATAAGGATTCAGCATACATAACGATGTCGGATCTGAACGACAAAGTTTTTCATTCTATAAATTTTACCGGTGAAAAAAATGTGTCGGAAGGATTTCATCTTTCGAATGGCGAAGAGAAACAGCATTCAAAGTATTACCTCATTTCACGTAGGGACGGAATAGATGCACTTGCTTTATTTTTTAAGGAAGGAAAAATTCCGGCAGAAATTGCTTTGGAAGAAGAATAAATTATTTCACGAGC
>CBIHPU010000418.1:0-4038 GCA_966211935.1 uncultured bacterium
CAAAGATACTAAAATTAAAAGTTTATTCCTCGTAACACTCAAGAAGGCAAAGAGTTAAATTTGCCCCTTCAATGGACAATCCCGTAAGGCCTATCTTCCCAATGATTTCAGCTATTTTTGCGCCACCATATGACCAAGCTAAGCGTAAACATTAATAAGATCGCAACATTGCGTAACGCGCGCGGACACAATGTTCCCGACCTGATAAAAACAGCAGTTGATATTGAACGCTTTGGAGCGGAAGGCATTACCGTTCATCCCCGTCCCGATGAACGACATATACGCTACCAGGATGTTTATGATCTTAAAAAAGTTCTCACTACCGAATTCAACATTGAAGGAAATCCCAAAATAAAGCGCTTTGTGGATATTGTACTTGAGGTAAAGCCTGCCCAGGTTACACTCGTCCCGGATTCTGAAGGACAATTGACATCGGATCATGGCTGGGATACAATAAAAAACAAAGCGTATCTGCAAGAGATAATTTCAGAATTCAAACGCGCGGGAATCAGGACCAGCATTTTTGTTGACCCCGATCTGAAAATGATTGAAGGCGCAAAAGAAACGGGAACTGACCGTATTGAATTATATACCGAGTCTTACGCAAGTCAGTATGAAAAGAACCGTGAAGCTGCTGTAAAACCATTTAGCGTTGCTGCGGAGCTGGCAGTAAAATTGGGATTAGGACTCAATGCAGGTCATGATCTTAGTTTAGAGAATCTGAAATTTTTTAAAGCTAATGTTCCGGGTTTACTGGAAGTATCAATTGGTCATGCGTTGATATCTGATGCTTTATATTTTGGATTGGAAAACACGGTGCAGATGTATCTCAGGCAGTTGAAATAATTTCAGTGAGGAAATAGCTATTTATACATGAAACTTTTTTTCAGAAAATATGGATCTGGTCAGCCGTTGATCATACTTCACGGCTTATTCGGACAGAGTGATAACTGGAACACGCTTGCAAAAAAATATGCCGAGCAAGGTTTTGAAGTTTATTGTGTGGATCAAAGAAATCATGGACTTTCACCACATGCTGATGAATGGACCTATGACGCGATGGCATCTGATCTGAAAGAATTAATTGAAAACGAAAATTTATCCTCGCCGGCAATAATGGGACACAGCATGGGCGGAAAAACCGCGATGTTTTTTGTAATGCTTTTTCCAGGCGTGGCGAAAAAAATTATCGTGTCAGATATTGCGCCTCGTTCATATCCTCCTCATCATTCAGAAATAATCAAAGCGCTCAACAGTATTGATTTTAATAAAATTTCTTCACGCAAAGAAGCGGAAGAGCAAATGAATAAATTCAATATGGATTTTGGAACGAAACAGTTTTTACTGAAAAATCTGTATTGGAAAGATGAGGAAAATAAAAAACTCGATTGGCGTTTTAATTTGAAAGTTATTGCGGAGAAATATGAAAATGCCGGTGTTGAAGTTCCCTTTTTTACAAGTGAAATTCCAGCTTTATTCGTTCGTGGTGATAAATCAGGTTACATTAACGCGGATGACGAAGATGAGATTCAGCGCAGGTTCGCAAACGCGCAGATAGTGACTATTGCGGGGGCGGGTCATTGGATCCACGCCGAAAAACCGCAAGAATATTTTGACGCGACAATAAAATTTCTGAAGTCCTGATTATTTTCTTTTGTAGAGAGGAACAGTGCTGCAGGGTTCACCATACATGATGCTTTTTGCAACGGGACGGAGCATATGTGTGAGCTGAACGTAAGCTGCTTTTGGAACTGGTAAATTGCTGCAACCTTTAATTACAACACGTGCGTCGCGAAATTTTTCCGCGTCAAGACTGCTTAGCTTTTCATTGTATAATGATGTTTCCAAAGCTTCAAGATCACCGAAAACAACACGGGCCGCAAAAGGTTCAAGGTGTACCGCAACCAGCATATAGGCCCATGTGGGAATAATGGCATCGGCTGTGCAGGTCACAGCTACATATTTACCGCGGTACTGTTCCCAATCTTCATTCTTTACATACTCCCTGAAATCTTTTTCACGCAGGATCATCCCCTGAAATAAATGGTCCTTGATGTCAAGTAACACGCGTTCACCCGGCTGATAATATTCTTCCAGGTCAATTGTAATGATTCCGCTTTGCGCGACCTTATTAATGATTTCCTCTGCCATTAAAACAAAGTTAGTGATTACAGGCGTATTAAATAAATGACCAAATCGGGCTCCGGCGGCTGTGGATTTACGTTTACCTGATCAATATCACGGCCAAAAAAAAAGAGCTGCCTTGATTCAGCAGCTCTTTTTATAAAAATTGTTGACTTTTATTTCACAACTGTAACGTGTCCCACATAAGATTTCTTTTCGCCGTTCCATGTTTTAAGTTTGATCTTATAAACATAAACATCCTGCATCACAATTTCATCATGACCCTGTACTTTTCCGTCCCATGGCGTATACCAGTCTTTCGTATAGAAGATCATATTTCCCCAACGGTCATAGATCCACATTTCATAATTATCTGTGTCAATTCCTATTCCTTTTGGATAGAAATCGTCGTTGGTCTTATCATCATTCGGAGAAAATGCATTTGGAATATAAATCATAAACTCAGGATCGATAACGATTGTATGCATTACACTGTCAACACACCCTTTGTCGCTGGTTACAGTTAACCACACATCATAATTCCCCGCTGCATAAAAATCAAAAACAGGGTTTTGTTCTGCTGATGAAGAATCATTTGCAGTTCCAAAGTTCCAGTTCCATGATGCAATCGTTGCACCGAAACTCTGATCTGTTAATGTGATAACAGGATTCGCTTCAGTAGCAGGTTGAGGACCAAAAGCGAACTCCGCGGTTGGCACGGGATAAACAGTTACCAATGTATTATTTGTAAATGTATTCTGACATCCGTTTATATCTGTTACGGCAATTGTAGCTCCATAAACGCCAGCTACTTCAAAACAAACTGATGATGTTGTTGTACCGGAAGCAGATTGACTGTCGGTAAATGACCAGTTAACTGTCGTCAATGGCGTTGGACTGTTGGCTGTAAAGACAGCGCAAACTGGAGCACATCCATCTGACACGGACGAAGAAATTGTCACTACCGGTAATGGATTTACAACTATTGTAACAATATCGCTAACTGAAGGAGTTCCGCATCCGTCAGTAACTGTTACGGTATAAATCGTCGTCACAGTTGGATTAGCGGTCACGTTCGCGCCAACGCCGGGAGTTGTACCAGCTGCCCACGAAAAAGTATATGATCCGTTTCCGCCTGTTGCAGCTGCATTCATTCCTGCACTTTGTCCAACACACAACGTATCATCATTCGATGCAGTAATACTTAATGGAGGATTTACAGTAACTGTAACCTGCGCCGTAGCAGACGGACAGTTATTCACGTCGGAAACTGTTACTGTATAAGAAGTGGTAACAGTTGGCGTAGCAGTAACGCTCGCTGTGTTGGTTGGTGTTGTTCCATTGAGCCAGCTGTAAGTATATCCTGCGTTTCCACCACCTGCAATTGCAGTTAGCGTAGCAGATTGTCCAATACAAATTGTACTAACCGGAGTTACTGAAACAGTTATTGCAGCCGGTTCTGTTATGGTTACAGTTGTTGTTCCCGCGCAACCGTTTGCATCCTGCCAGTTACAAATATTATTTCCTGCACAAAGGTCGTTCGGATTAAATGTCGTGTTTCCATTCGACCAGGAATAAGTGTAAGTTCCTGTTCCGCCAGACAAAGTCAACGTTGCAGAACCATCACAGGCCGCGTTACAGGTTGCAGGTGTGATACCACTTACACTTTGAGTAATGGCAGTTGGTTCGGTTACAGTTGCAGTTCCGGTTACAATGCATCCGGCTGCATCAGTTACTGTAACAGAATAAGTTCCATCGCAAACGTTCAATACACTTGGCGTATTGTAACCTCCGTTTTGCCACAAGTATGTGTATGTTGCAAACGGACCGCTTGAAGGAGTTGGAATAACTATGAGCTGACCATCACAAACTCCGTTACAGGTTGCAGGGAAACCAGCTACGTTGAGTGTTACC
>CBIHPU010000419.1:0-4038 GCA_966211935.1 uncultured bacterium
GCCTACCCAATAATCCACAATTCCGGTCTTCTTTTTCACTGCAAGTCCGCGTAACAAATGCCAACGGAATTCACCTGCAGCGCTCCTGAATCGTCCCTCAATCTCAAATGCTATTCCTGTTTTTACGGACCTTTTCCAAAGATCAGCAATCTTATACCTGTCGCCATCATGCACTGCGTCGAGCCAACCAAGTCCTTTTGCCAATTCAAAAGACTGACCGGTATAAGTGTACCAGCGACTTGAAAGATAAGTAAGCTTTCCCTCCGCTGTTGCAATCCAGGCCATTTGAGGCAATGAATCCAATATGTTACGGATCCTTTCATCCTGTTGTCTTCTTTCAGTAATATCGTTCAGCAAAACGAGGTCAAACCGTTCATTTTCCCGGTTCACAACTTCAGAAACGGATACTTCCAGAAAAACAGAATCCAGCTCAAGAACCGCCCCTTCAGCTTTTTCTTCAATTATGCTTATCAGTTTTTCTTTCGCTTCTTCCGGCATAAAAGCGCTCAACTCCATTGGCTCCTCAACCTGGTAAACAAGATCAAAATTTTTTCTCGCGGCTTTGTTCATTGCAAGAATATTTAAATTTTTATCGAACAAAATTGCAGCTATCGGCGCCTGATTTAAAAATCCGAGCTGTTCTATATTTGACGGACTGGCAAATGATGAAGCAATAGGTTCTGGCGTTTTCAGATCCAGTCTGTTGGATTTCCTACGCAGCCTGGTCTGATTTATGTTTTCCTCAAATAATCTCCCGGTTAATTCTTCTTCCTTAAGAAAAAATATATTTTTACTGAGAAAGGGAGAAAACATAATCCTTTGTCTGAATTCGTCCATTTTCTTTTCCCTGCAAACAAGCAATACAGAAAGATCTTTATCAGCGGAACTGATTTTCTGAAGAAGCGGAACAGGATCATTTACGGCCGGGCCAATCAAAATCAGGTCAGCCACTTTTATTTCCTTGTCATTTACAACCGTAAAATTCTGAAGTGTTGCTCTTATTTTTTCTGCTTCCTTCTCCACTACTGTGATGAACTCATCTATTCCGGAGTGTAATATGAGCGCCATTCAACTATTCTGATAATAAGGGTTGATCAAGCAAACTTCTTCCGATCCACGTATACAACAAGTCTGTTGTTGGTGAAATGATATGAGCGGCCGCGGCATCACGCAACAAAATACCGAGGAAATCATTATTGTGATAACCAGATCCACCGCAAAGCGCCATGGCTTCACTGGTAACTGTGCTGACACACCGCGCTAACTCTGCCTTTGCTGCAAATATCGCTGTCAATGCTCCTGCCTCCATATTATCCGCCGCTATTGCTGCATTGTAAACCATTCGTCTCGCGCTTTCAACATTTGCCCACATACAGCCGAGACGATGTTGAAGCAGCGCATTCTGCGACAGTCTTGATCCATTATGCGAATAATGGCGCTTTAAAAGATAATCCCTGGCCTCATCAAGCGCGGCTTGTGCAATTCCTAAAAAAGTTCCTGACAATGACACCAGGAGATACGGCATCATCACATTAAAAACATACCACAACTGATCACCTTCCGCACCTAAAATTTTTGATTTGTCAACACGCACGTTATTCAGATGCATAGAACAGGAAGCATTACCTCGCATACCAAAACCGGCCCAATCGGATCCCCATTCAAGTCCAACAGTAGTTGAATAAACTATATTGCACTAAATTTTATCAGGTTTTTTTTTGTCAGCGACTCCCGCCACCGAGATCACATTTGAATCAGCATTTGGACCATTAGTAACGAAGGATTTTGTTCCGTTGAGAATTATGTTACCATTTTCTGACTGCGAAGTTGTTTGGGGGAAATAAAAATGCGCGCCGGTTCCCGGTTCACTGAATCCGATTGAAGTTATATGTTTTCCCTCCGCAATTGGAACCAGGTAATTGTCTTTCTGGAGTTTTGTAGCCTTCGCAACTATTACCGAAGTTCCAACGCAATGCATTCCAAAACACAAACCGGCCGATCCGTATGATTTGCCAAGTTCTTCGCATATACGCGCAATGGCAAACATTCCTTGGCCCATCCCGTTTAATTCTGCCGGAACTACCAGTCCTGTTAAACGCGCTTCTTTTAATGCATTCATACTTTCGCGCACCCATGACGCATTCTGATCTGAAATACGTGCTTCTTTGGAAACAACATCCCGCGAAATCTCAATCGCCCTCCCGATAATTTCATTCAGATCGCTCATACGGATTTTGTTTGACCATGAATAAGAAAAATATTAGCTAGTACTGATACAAGGTCATTTATATCGAAAGGTTTAGTGATGAAGCTGAACGCTCCAAGCTTTTTACTTTCTTCCATATCGCTTTCATCTGATGAAGTTGTATAAATCACAATTTTTGAAGATTTCAAATGCGCCAATTTTTGTATTTCTTTCATGCATTCAAAACCATGCATCACTGGCATATTCAGATCGAGAAAAATAAAATCGGGAACAAATGAGGTGTCGTTCTTCAGTAACTCAATCGCTTTTTCGGCGCTGGCCGCAGTACGCAGCTCTACATTAACGGGAATTTTTTTCAGCGCGATAGCAAAAATCTCCCTGTCATCAGCATCATCGTCAATCAATAAACATTTATAATGAAATTCGGACATCGAAATAAATTAGCTTTCTGACAATAATAAAACAACGGGAAACCCATCTGAAAATGAAAAAAGTATACCAGCAGTTTGAATACTATTCTACACAATAAGACACTTCATCAAACAAACAAAATCAACTTTACCATCTTTTAAAAAAAAATTTAACCTGCTCTCTCACTAACTTTTTATTCCCAGTCTGCCCAGTATAAACGCGTATTGAAGCCCTACTACCTTTAGTTGCTCATATCTTCCACTCTTGCCAAAATGACTTGCGAAAATTTCTGTCTGCAGCAAAACCGGACTCTCAGCAGTAGTATAATCGCGCAGTTTGGCCACCCATTTTGCAGGTTCCCAATATTGCACCTGGGAATCTGACAAAGCCGTTGTTGCCAGGATAGCAGGATATTCTTTTCTATCGACGTTGTCGTATGGAGAATAACTTTTTATGTAGTTATAATATTCCTCTTTATTGGGATCTCCCCACTCATCATATTCACCCGTAGTTAGCGGAAGATTTTCATCCAGCATAGTTGTCAGGCAATCAACAAAAGGAACGTGAGCAATAATCGCGTTCCACAGATCAGGACGCATATTAGCTACAGCGCCCACCAAAAGTCCTCCAGCGCTCATTCCTTCAGCAAAAAGTTTTTCTGGAACTGTATATTTTTCTTTGACCAGGTAATCCGCACAGTCAATAAAATCATAGAAGGTATTTTTCTTTTTCAGCAACCTCCCATCCTCATACCATTGACGACCAAGTTCCTGACCTCCTCTTACGTGAACAAGTGCAATTATAAATCCACGATCGAGAAGACTCAACCGGTCTGCATAAAATTCCGGATCGTTCGAGATTCCGTATGCGCCGTAACCTGACATCAGCATTGGGTTGCTTCCGTTTTTCTGCATTTCCCTCCTGTAAACAAGTGAAACGGGAACGAACATTCCGTCACGCACCTCGATGTGAAGCCGTTCCGAATAATAATTTCCGGGATCAAAACCTCCTAAAACATCGCGTTGCTTAAGAATTTTAGTTTCGCCTGTTTCCATATTCATCTCATACACGGTATCCGGTGTTGTAAGAGATGTATAATTGTAGCGCAACAAGTGAGTATCTGATAACGGATTATAATCAATAGAAGCCATGTATGCCGGATCATTGAAAGAAATATAATTATCATTCAGATTGTTCCAGCTCATAACATTTATCTGTGTGAGTCCGTTTTTATGTTCTTCCAGCACAACAAAATCCCTGAACAATTCAACATCTTCCAGCATCACATTCTCACGATGCGGTATCACCTCCACCCAAAATTCTATAGTACTTCTTTCCGGCGAAGTCTTCATTAAACGAAAATTCTTCGCTTCGTGATTGGTAAGAATAAACAACTCCCCATTCAGCTCCTCGCAGTAATA
>CBIHPU010000420.1:0-4027 GCA_966211935.1 uncultured bacterium
AAACTTGTAAATTTTCGTTAGCTGTTTGTGGCAGTGAATAAAGTTGGAGCAAATTCAAAAGAAACACTGAAACTTATTGAAGACGCGTATTCAAGCGAAGCCGCTGTGCTGGTATTTCCTGCGGGGCTTGTTTCCAGAAAGCAAAAAGGAAAGGTAGAGGATCTGGAATGGAAGAAAAGTTTTATCAGTAAGGCAATTGAACATAAAAAGCCGATTATCCCGGTTTACACCGAAGGAAAAAACTCAAAATTCTTTTATAATCTGGCTTTATGGAGAAAACGGTTCGGGATAAAAGCTAACGTGGAAATGTTTTTTCTTGCAGATGAAATGGTGAAACAAAAGGGACAAACTATCAGAATATTTTTCGGTAAACCAATATCCTATGAAACTTTTGATAAATCCAGGTCGCATCATGAATGGGCACAGCTCGTTAAAAGATTTGTGTATGAAATGAAGCACAACATCGACTTTGACTTCATTGAATTTTGCAAACGTTATTCTTGATAACAAAAGGTTTTAATACGATTCTCACATTTATAATTCCGTATCTTAGTCGCATCAGTTTTCAGAATGGAAAAGATCATTGACCCCATCAGTAAGGACCTGCTCGCAAAAGAGCTTTCAGTAGCCGGAAGGATTCGCAAAACATACAAGGGACAGAACGAAATTTATATTATAACGCACCACAATTCTCCAAATGTGATGATGGAGATAGGTCGTTTGCGCGAGATTACTTTCAGGCACGCCGGCGGTGGAACCGGAAAAAGTTATGACATTGATGAGTTTGACACCTGCAAGCGTCCTTACCAGCAATTGTTGGTTTGGGATCCCGCAGATAAGGAGATTGTTGGCGCGTACCGTTATATTAAATTGAAAGATGCGGAAGTAAGGAACGGAGAACTTTTTGTCGCAACAAGTGAGTTATTTGAATTCTCTGAAAAATTTATCAAAGAATATTTACCATTTACAATAGAGTTGGGGCGTTCGTGGATACAGCCGGCTTACCAGCCCAGTGAAGCGTTTCGTAAAGGATTGTTCTCACTGGATAATTTGTGGGATGGTTTAGGCGCGTTGGTTATTGATAATCCGGATCAGAAATATTTTTTCGGTAAGGTAACCATGTATACAGATTTTGAAAAAGTGGCGCGTGACATGATTCTTGCTTTCATGAATTATTATTTTCCGGATAATGAAAATCTGGTGCAACCAAAACATCCTCTCGGCCTGCATACTGATGTGAGTGATTTTCTTGAAAAGATCAAAGGACTTTCCTACAAAGACGGTCATGCGATATTAAACCAGATGGTGAGAGCGCGCGGCGAGAATATTCCTCCGCTCGTAAATCAGTACATGAATTTGTCTCCTACTATGAAAACCTTTGGTACCTCAATCAATCCAGGTTTTGGCGGAGTGGAAGAAACGGGAATCATGATAAAGTTTGATGATATCTATCCCACAAAAAAGGACCGGCATCTTACTTCCTATCAGAAAGAAAAAGAGTCATCTCTTTCCTGAAGGAGCTGTTTTTCTGTAGCTGAGCCAGGAGAAAAGTGATGTCAGCACAAGACCGGGAATAAACAGGGTCATTGCAAGATCCCAGTTTAAATTCAATCCGAATACAAGCAAAAAGCAGAGCGGAATATTGAAAAGAGGGATCATCCAGTAATAATTTACAGGTGATAGAGAATATCTTCTGATGAAGAGAGTGATCATGATTGCGGAGGCGCTTGAAATAACCAGCGTGCCAATTGCATTCAAAACAAACCCGAGAAAAGTAAGCATTGAATGCATTGCGCCAAAACACCAGCGGGCGGAATGATAGAAAACAAAAACGCAAACAGCAATTACGGCGGTATGAATAAGAAAAAAAACTATTGTTTTAATAAAATAAGCGCGCAAGTTATTTGTTGTTTATTTTTTTTACGATAAGATTCTCAGTAACCTTTTTTGAAATGGCTCCTTCTTTTTTTCCGTTAACCGCAATGATCATGGAATCGTCATAAGGTTCAAACGATAGAATTTTTACGCGTGCACCAAGGCCCAGACCCGCGCGACTTAAAAATTTCAGAAAATCATCGCGGTGATCCTTAACACCGGTTACTTTATATTCTTTATTTAGTTGTCCCACAGAAAGCGGCATTCCCTCCGGACGATCAATGTCGCCATGAGGATCAGGTATTGGATCTCCGTGAGGGTCGAATTTCGGGTAACCTAAAAATTTATCAAGCCGTTCTATGAGCTCGTCGCTTTGTATGTGCTCCATCTGCTCCGCAATATCGTGTATCTCTTCCCAGCCAAAACCAAGTTTATCCGCCAGAAAAACTTCCCACAACCTATGCTTTCTTATAGTTGTTACCGCTATCTTTTTTCCCTGTGTAGTGAGCCTGGCGCCTTTGGCCTTGTCGTAACTGATCAGCTTTTTTTTGTCAAGTTTCCTCAGCATTTCCAAAACTGACGGAGGATTAACAGCAAGAATTCCGGCGATAGCATTGTTACTCACTTTACCGCTTCCAAATACAGAAAGTTTATAAATGGCCTTCAGGTAATTTTCTTCCGTATTACTGATGCGTTCTGACATAGGTGCAAAGGTATGAAAGTTTAAGTTTAACAGAACACCTGATATACTTCACTACGGATACTGCCTTTTAACAACTGTTTGGGTAATAAAATACTATAAATTAGGTAAGCCTAATTTGCTATATTTGCATTGCCGAATGATTAGGATTCTTTTTATACCACTGATACTTCTTGCAGTTCCCCTGCATGCCGCAAAGCTGCGCGGAACAGTGCTTTGTTCAAAAGGTCCGGTTGCATTTGCCGTTGTTGGCGTTAAGGGAACTTCGTTTGGCAATATAGCGGACAGCGCGGGGAATTTTGTTATTTACGATGTGCCCCCAGGAAGATATTTAGTGGAGGTGAATGCAGCGGGATATATCACATCGCAAAAAAAAATCAGTCTGAACAATGACTCAGAGAATGAGATGAAATTTTACCTGGAGGAAGATCCCGCCACGCTTGATGAGGTGGTTGTTTCCGGAACATTGAATGAAACTTCCATGAAAGAGTCCGCAATTCCAATTGAGGTGCTTACTCCTAAACTTTTCAGGAAAAATCCGACTCCATCTTTATTTGACGCGATGAATATGGTAAATGGTGTGCAGCCACAACTTAACTGTTCTGTTTGCAACACCGGAGATATTCATATAAATGGAATGGAAGGTCCGTACACCATGATAACCATTGATGGAATGCCAATTGTAAGTTCGCTGAGTACGGTGTATGGCCTGAGTGGTATTCCGAACAGTATAGTGCAGAGAATAGAGATTGTAAAAGGCCCTGCGGGCACTTTATATGGCAGTGAAGCTGTTGGCGGATTAATTAATGTTATCACAAAACTTCCGTATGGACAACCACGCTTATCTGTTGATGTGAACGGAACAGGATACGGCGAACTCAATGTTGATCTCTCGTCTGCACAGCAGTTTGGGAAAAAAGTGAGTACACTGCTTGGAGTGAGCGCTTTTTATTTTAATGAACGCTGGGATATCAACAATGATAATTTCACGGATGTTACTTTACAAAAAAGATTTTCTGTTTTTAATAAATGGAACTTTGAAGGGAGAGCGGGCAGAAATTCTGCAATTGCATTTCGTTATGTTTTTGAAGATCGTTTTGGTGGTGAAATGAATTGGGACAATAATTACAGGGGATCGGACAGTATTTATGGTGAAAGCATTTTTACGAACAGGTGGGAAGTGATCGGTAACTATCGATTGCCTGTTAGACAATTGATCAATTTTCAATATTCTTACAATCACCACCTGCAGGATTCTTATTATGGAATCAGTAAATTTTACGCGGAACAGCAGGTGGCCTTTGCCCAATTATTGTGGAATAAAAATCCTGGCGCCGGTCATCACATTTTGGCCGGAATTCCTGTTCGTTTCACTTATTACGATGACAATTCAGTTGCCACGCAGATAAAAAAAGATTCGCTGATTGAAAATTCTCCCCAGCATATTTTTTT
>CBIHPU010000421.1:0-4020 GCA_966211935.1 uncultured bacterium
AGCAATTTCATGCTCAGCAGATTTTGTTTTTCCAGGGCCTGCATACGATTTTATTGTTCCATTTATAGAGAGCCTGATGGTTTGCTCAATAGATTATGAAGATAAGAAAATCATAAGATTCTTAAGGATCATTTTGCTTTCCTTGCTAAGTGTTTGTAGGTGATGTGAAAGTTTCTCTTGCGGAAAAGCGAAATAGAAGATGCGGCATTAAATAATGAAGCATACTTAAAAAAAAAGAGAAACAGATAATCCTACCCGCTAAAGCAATCCCGCAGGAACTAGCCAGAAAAAATATTTTCCTGAGTTTTTAATTTGCCGGTTTTAGAACAGCGTACGCCATTCTGCAACCTTCAACGCGATATAACTGGTAATCACTTCTTGCACCCATTACTTCCCGTACGGCCTGATCAACTTCTTCAATCTGCATATCGTGCCACATGATCAGTTTTGGCTTTGATTGCAATGCCTGCAAGGTGTCTTTTTTGGCGTATTCATAGTTGTGTTTACCATCAATAAACCAGGCTTCAATAGGATACAGTGGAGAAAAATCAAATTTTGTTGAATCTCCAAAAAGCTGCGTGTACGGATAATCACATTTTGCTCCTGCTTTGGACGGATGCCCGTCTTCTTTATCAGGATAGATAATTTTAGGGTCAGATCCTGGTGGAACATCAATCGAATAAACTCTGTTCACATTCTTATTCCTGTTCCAGAAGTATTTTTTAATACCCATTGCATTGCAGATGACACGCGTTCCACCGCCGGAGCTGGTGCCTATCTCAAGAATAGAGGATGGAGCATATTTTTTAATAAGACAATGTATGACTAGGTAATCTTCCCTGAATCCCGGAAAATCATCACGGATTATTGCATTTTCCATATATGGACCGGTAACTACTTCGTTTAATTTCTGAGTTGTCATGTAAAAAATTTTAAGCGTTTCAAAGATATTATTTTCTGTTCGAAATCGCAGAACCGGAAAAATAAATTGCTGCTGGAATCAGGGGCCTGCTTCGTGCCAAAATTTTATTCAGTCTCGAACAAGAAAATAAGGCAATCATACATCCTGAATTTCATTTTCCTTTCCTGCTTAACCATTTATTTGCCAGATGACAAAGATAAGCTGAGCCGGATCCGATCAATGCGCCCGCAAGTACATCGCTCGGATAATGAACACCCAGGTGCATTCGTGAGAATGCCGAAGCACCTGCCCACAAATATGCCGGCGCTATAACATACCATTTAGGAAATTGAATGCTTAATGATGTTGCTGTACAAAACGCGGCGGAAGTATGTCCGGAAGGGAAAGACGGGCTTGTAACATGTGCCTGCGGATCCAGAAGCGGATATGTTACGAAAGGCCGCGTGCGGTTTACAGTATATTTTAAAGTTGTAGCAATAATTGTAGCACTTAATATCGATGCGCCGATAACAAATCCTTTTCTTTTTATTGTGCTGTCTTTTTTTATGAATCCCATTCCGGAAACCAGCAATGGCGCCGCGATGCTTGCGGGAGTTACGCTGGCAGAAAGAAATTTAAATGTTCCATCAAGATTTCTATGTCTGTTGAGGTTTATTTCTTTTAAAAGATCAATGTCGGCGTTTTGAGCGTTCGAATAAAGATTTATTGAAAGAGCAAAAAGAAAAGAAAAAAGAAGTTTCATGTTTCGATAAATTATTTTGCTTTAAGTCGCTTCAGGTTCCTCGTAAAATATTTTTCCGATGTTATAAGCGCCTGCTGAATTCTTCTTGCATAGTAAATCGAGTCCAGGATCTCCTTCTGTTTTTCTTCTATAATTTCCTTCTGCAACAAAATTTCTTTGTTTGCCTTTTGTTTTAATCTAAGCGCCCTGAAAATAAATAGCGCGAATATGACGACCAAAGAAAGTCCCGCAGTTACACTCCAGAGTATTAATGTTTGAGTTCGTTTTTCTTCTGCTGTTATCGCGTCTTTTTTTGCTTGTTCTAATCTCGCATCCGCCTCTTTTTTATCGAAGTCGTATTGCATTTGCTGCTGTACGCTTGCCCGCACAACTTCTTTGTTCATCGCACTGTCCCTGTAAACAATATGGTTCTTGTAATCATCAAGAGCTGCTTTATAATTTCCTGTTGCCGAGTCGTAAGCGCACTTTACTCCATACGCGTTGGCAAGCAGTTCAAACGCGCCTATCTCTTTACTCAGAATGAAACTTTTTTTCAGATATTCGCCTGCTTCCCTTGTCTTTCCAAGTTTAAGAAGAACTGTAGCAATATTATTTCCCGTATTTGCAATCCCTTTCTTATCGTTGAGTTCCTGTTTCAGCGCGTGCGCTGCGAAAAAGCTTTTATACGCTTCTTCGTAATTACCGGCAATAACCCAGGTAGTGCCGATATTGTTGTACGCGCGACCCATTCCGCTTTTTGAGTTTTTCTGCTCAAATATCTTGAGCGCCTCACTATAACTGTTTATGCTTTCCGTAATTTTTTTCTGGTCAGCATAAACGTTTCCAATGTTGTTATAAATATGTCCGGCATAAATATCTCCCGTTTTAATGAAATAATTTAACGCCTCATTATACAGGTTAAGACATTCTGTATAATTTTTCATTTTTCTGTGGATAGTTGCAAGGTTTGATTTAGTAATAATCTGATTTAAGGTATCGTTGATTTTTTCAAAAAGTTTGATGGAAGAATAATATGCTGTAAGCGCCTGCGGATATTTACCCATGTCTGCGAGTGCGTTTCCCTTAGCGTTAAGTGTTTTGGCGCAAAACGCGATGTCGTTTGACTGAATAAAAAGCAGCTCAGCTTTTTCAAAATTCTCCAGCGCTTTAGTGAGTTCCCATACTGAGAGGTAATTTTCTCCGATATACCTGTGAGATGTTGCGAGTCCTCTTTTGAACGATAATTTGTGTGCCAATGCTTTAGCTAGGTTAAAATACTTTTCAGCACTGTCAATGTTATTCGCGTTTTGATATTCCCAGATTATTTCATTCAGAAGATTAACGGTATTTGTATCTGAGCCACCTTTGCTGTAAACTTTTTTTAGAGAATCCAAAACAGGATTCTGGGCATGTAAAGTCAGACTCGATAAAACAAGAGAAAGAATTATTAAGAAGTATTTCGTGAACCGCCTCATGCTGCAGGAAAGTATAAAAATAGCGATTATGCCTTCGGGTTATCCGGCAATTTCCGTTAAAATAATATTTCTAATAATTTGGGTTGAATTGATGACGGGGCAAGTACTAAAAAAAATTCCCGCTATTTCTTAGCAGGAACATAATAAGATCAAACTTCACAGTGAAGCAGAAATCCCTGGGCTGATTTCGCTTCATGAAGAAAACATCCAACCTCAAACAGTAAGAATCTCTTTCTCTTTTATCTCTAAATGTTTATCGCATTTAGCGGAATAACTGTCCGTCAACTTCTGAATTTTTTCTTCCGCAGCTTTTGCTTCGTCTTCAGGAAGACCAGCTTTCTGCAATTTTTTTATTTCATCAATGGCTTCTTTACGCGCGGAACGCAATCCAATCTTCGCTTCTTCTGCTTCGGTCTTTGCGCGCTTTACCAATTCTCTCCTTCTTTCTTCTGTTAGTGGCGGGACCATTATCCGGATAATAACTCCATCATTCTGCGGATTCAATCCAAGGTTTGCTGCCTGAATAGCTTTCTCAATCGGAGTAAGCATACTTTTTTCCCACGGCTGAACTACAAGTGAACGTGCATCCTGTGTATTTACATTAGCTACCTGGCTGATTGGAGCTCTCGTTCCGTAATAATCAACCATTACGCCTTCCAGCATAGCGGGATTTGCTTTACCGGCGCGGATCTTGGTCAATTCAGCTTCAAGATGGCTGATCGCTTTATCCATCGCGTCCGTTGCCATATCCATAATCATTTGTACTTCTTCTGACATGATAACAATTTTAGATGAGCAAATATAGGGAAAGTTACAGAGGTAGTTAAAAGTTGAAAGTTACAGGTTTTGAAAGTTCAACTTTCTAAACTTTCACAACTTTCAGAACTCCACCAAAGTACCAA
>CBIHPU010000422.1:0-4018 GCA_966211935.1 uncultured bacterium
CGTATCACCATTTCCACTTTAAACGGCGTACAAAGTTTTCCAACGCTTACCACAGGATCCGGAACTGCGAGCAACCAGTTTGGAACAATGTCTCTTGTCGCTTCAAGAAACTTCGCCGCGATCTGATTCAACACTTGCCCCTTATACGGAATTCCTCTCGGCAGCACAACATCAAACGCGCTGATGCGGTCGCTGGCTATCATCACAAGGTATTCGTCATTGATGTTATACACGTCGCGTACTTTTCCGCGATAAAAACTCTTCTGTCCGGGAAGTTTGAAATTTGTTTCTGTGAGTGTGGGGTTCGTCATGGTATTCATAAATTCTATATTCTTCAATTATGAACGGATATCTGTTTTCTTTTCGAGTCTGTCTTTCTCCTGTTTTTCTTTTTCCACCTGAAAGGAATCGTATTTGGTAAGAATTGACCTAACCAGCGGGTGACGGATCACGTCTTCGCCTTGTAACATTACGAAAGATATTCCAGATGTATTTTTAAGAATGCGCATTGCCTGCAAAAGTCCCGATGGCTGATTGCGAGGTAAATCTATTTGGGTTGAATCGCCGGTAATAATGAATTTCGCGGAAGCTCCCATTCGCGTCAGGAACATTTTCATCTGCATTTCAGTCGCGTTCTGCGCTTCATCCAGGATAACAAAAGCGTTATCGAGTGTTCGTCCGCGCATAAATGCAAGCGGGGCAATCTGAATTACTTTCGTTTCAATATACTGGTTCAATTTATCACCAGGAATCATATCATAAAGCGCATCGTATAAAGGCTGCAGATAAGGATCGAGTTTTTCTTTGAGATCGCCGGGAAGAAAGCCAAGATTTTCACCAGCTTCAACGGCGGGACGCGTCAATACAATTCTTTTCACTTCCTTATTGCGCAAGGCACGAACTGCCAATGCAACTGCCGTGTAAGTTTTTCCGGTACCTGCAGGACCAATGGCAAAGAGCATATCAGTCTTGTTGATAGACTCAACCATTTTACGCTGATTGGGCGTTTTCGCCTTGATAACGAGTCCGCCATTACCGAATACCAGCACATCACTCTGACTCTCATCCTGCTCTTCTATCAGGTTCTCTCCGTATTTGCCAAGCAGTTTCTCTATGGAATTTTCGGTCAGCACCCCGTTCCGGTGATAGTAGTCAACCAACAGGTTGAATTTTTTATCGAAACGTTCAATTTCCGTTTCTTCTCCAATCAGTTTAATAGAATAGCCGCGGGCAACAATTTTCAGTTTAGGAAAATGTTTCTTAATGATGTTTAGTTTATAATCATTAACACCATAAAGCTCTACAGGCTCAACTGAATCTACTGCAATTACTTTTTCGCTCACAATGGTCCTTTTTTGGTTTACAATGCGCCTTTTGAACAGCCATTAACAGATCTGTGTTAATTATACTGCAAAGTGCAAGCCACAGGTCGGCTAAATTATTAATTACTTTTGAGTGTCTATTAACAACTTATCAAGCCTGCCGGGAATGGGCGGAAAGAATCAGCGGTAAAGGAGCCCGGAACAAAATGCGCATAATAACTCTTATAACAGATCTTGGAACAAAAGATCATTACCTTGCTACACTCAAGGCTAATATCTATTCTAAAATTCCTGACGCGCGCATAATCGACATCAGCAACGAGGTAAACAAGTTCAATATTTTTGAGGCGAGTTACCTGCTCAAAAACAGTTTTCACCATTTTCCTCAAGGCACTTTTCACCTGATCGGAATCACTTCGCCCCAGGCTAAGAAAAACAGGTATCTGCTCATTTATTACCGTCAGCAATTTATTCTTACTCCGGATAACGGACTTTTCAAATTGTTCAGTGATGATGAACCGGAATCTGTTATTGAGATCTATCATAACGGAAATAATTCCCCCGCGTTTTTAAATGAAGTTCTTGTAGATACTGTGCAGAAAATTACGGAGAACACACCCGTAGAAGAAATTGGCGATCCAACTTCCGACTATATCCGCCTGCTTTCTTATCAGCCTGTAATTTCTCCCTCCAGCATTACCGGAAGATGCATTTACATCGACTCGTTTGGAAACGTAATTACGAACATTACAGAAAAACTTTTTCACGAGGTTGGAAAAGGAAAACCTTTTTCCATTGTTCTTCCGGGTGAAACGATAAATGAGATCTCAGAAAACTATACAGATGTTCGTTCCGGCGATGTGCTCGCTTTGTTTAATTCAGGAAGCTATCTTGAAATTGCTATTAATGGAGAACACGCGGGAAAAATGATCTTTCCGAGAAGTCTGAACCAGAATGATTTTTTGATCACCGTAGAATTTGAAGAATGATGGAGCGATATGTCATAATGAAGTTCAAATCCGGAAATGAAAAAAAATTCCTGGAGATTTTCAATGAAAGGAAAAAGGCTATTGCAGGCTTTGAAGGATGCTCGTATCTTGAACTCAGGAGATCAAAGGCGCATGGGAACTGGTTCATGACTTTTAGTATCTGGAACGACGAAAAAAATCTTGATCAATACAGATTTTCAGATTTATTTAAAGTGGTGTGGGCATCTGTAAAGCCCTTATTTGAAGCAAACGCCGAAGCTCTTTCCGTTTGGCCGGAAACTGAAGGCGATGATCTTAAAAGCAAAAACTTCGTGCGGGAATTTGGAAATTGGGAAGTAGTCTGGAGCGGTAAAAACCCCGATGGACAGGTAACCGGTCTCTGATCTGTAAACACATGCAAAAAATTTTACTTCTATTTATTTTTCTTAGTACGTTCTCTTTCTCACAGACTGAAAAGACGTCTTCTGTAACTATAACTGTTTATTATACGCTTAGTTATTGCGGAGGCGCAAGACCCAATCCTGAAATACTTGAAAAGCTGAACACGCCTCGTCCGCTGGCAAATTGTTTCATAAAACTTGTTCCAATCACAAAGGAAAAAAAAGCTAAAACCATTTGTGTAAAAACAAATGACAAAGGAGAGATCATTATAAAACTACAGAATTACAAATACCAGGTTTTCATTGGCAAAAACAAGAAAAATAATGCCACGCTTCCATTCAATAAAAAATGCGACAACCTAAGTGAAACCGTCTTAACTGAGTTTGACGCGAAAACCAAACCGGCAGAAATTCAACTGAAATTTCCATGTGATCCCTGCGATCCCGAAATGAAAAAACGGCAGTAGGCGAAGCTCCCATTTTTTGTGCTCCGCTTTAACTTTTTTCTTTCGGTATTTTCCGTAAGTTTGGTTTCCATGAAATTAATTTTTTCATTCACATTCTTTACTGCAGTTCTTGCTGCTACAGCGCAAAATTTTAATATCGGAGCAAGATCAGCGGCATTAGGCGGCGCCTCCTCCACCCTTTCAGATGTTTGGAGTGCGCATAATAACCAGGCGGGACTCGCGCACCTGCAAAACATTGAAGCGGGAGCGTATTACGAAAACCGTTTTCTTTTGAAAGAATTGTCGTACTCCGCATTTGCCGCCGCAGTTCCACTAAAAAAGAATGGCGCCTTCGGTATTACTTACACAAACTTCGGCTACAGTATTTTCAGGCAGACAAAAGCGGGTTTAGGTTACGGAATGAAAATCGGAGAAAACTTTTCGGCCGGCGTACAGTTGGATTATTTTTTCACACGCATAAACGACGCGGCAGGCTATTACGGAAGAAAAGGAGTTGTTACCGGCGAGATCGGCTTCCTGGCAAAACTTACAAAACAGGTTACGTTAGCAGGACATTTATATAATCCTGTCCGCGCGAAGATCACTTCTTATAACAATGAAATACTTCCGGTAATATTAAAGACCGGACTACAATACAAAGTATCAGAAAAAGTTTTGCTGCTCGGCGAAGCTGAAAAAGCCTCTTACTCCAAAGTAAATTTTAAAGGAGGAGTAGAATACCAACCGTCAAAAGAATTTTATCTGAGAGCGGGAGCAAATTCCAATCCGGTTCAGATGGCATTTGGAGCGGGATTAAATTATAAAGGATTGAAATTTGATCTTAGCTCGGGTTGGCACTCTATTTTGGGATTCAGTCCACA
>CBIHPU010000423.1:0-4014 GCA_966211935.1 uncultured bacterium
CAAAAATCCACTCGAAGTTATGATCTCTTTATCGTTTCTGGTTGATTTAGGTGAAATGAACCCGGAATAAACGCCGGAAGTATCCGGAGCATACATGATGGCGTTTACAACAGTAGCGCCGTTTACGTCAACAGGTGATTTTGGAATAGGAATATAGATCTCTTTCGGATCAATCTCACCGGAAAACTGAAGGTAAGATTTATCGATGCGGTTACAATTATGCACCATTCTTGTTCCTCCTTCAAAAAACAGATACTGATTTGGCGCAACAAGAAACACCTTGCCCGCGAAGCTGAAGAAATCATTAAATCTGAAATTATCTTTTTCCGTAATGACACCTTCAGAAATAGTTTGTCCGGTTGTATCTGGTTTAATCGTCGCACAGTGAATGTTGAACGGATTATTGTTCTCATCAAAATAAGTGTAATCACCAGAAGCGAGATAACTGCGCTTACCATAGATATTAGCTTTTACTTTTTTAATATTATGGAACTTACTAACTGTATTCGCAAGCAACACCGCATTTCTGAGCGTATCCATCACCGCGTTCTTAAAGAGCGTGACTTTACCACTGTCAGGGAAAAATCTCGCGTCAGCCACATTTATGAATGGTACATTAATACAACTGATAATATACTTTCGCAAATTATATTTAGCGGCAGGACTATAAAATCTAAGTGAGTCCTGCTTAGGATGAATTGAAATGAACTCCGGTCCTTCGATCTTCAAATCAGTTTCATCACCCTGGCCTGCCTCAATTTTATTTTTCTCATCACCCAGCTCGATATCTTCCTGATCCATGAACCATTTAAACCTGTCCATGTAACAGATGTACTGGTTCTTGTCGAAACGCACCAATGAACCTTTACCGTTTGAAATAAATGTTCCGGTACGCTTTTCAAAATCAATTGTTGAGTTTACGTTGTCAGTTGAAAAAGTAAATCCTTCTTCATCAAACGCTTTCAGGTGGAAGTCGGCTGTATCACTGAAGAATTTTCTACGTTTGAAAAGAATATTCTTAGACAATAAATCAGCCTTTTCAAACTCCACCTTTCCTCTTCCTTTCAATTCGGTTTTCGAAAGGTCATAACGTCCATGGAATTTTGCTTCCTCGTTGTAGCTGCTGAATTGAGTCTTCCTGTCAAAGGCCTGCATCAGGTCCTTGTAAGGCATCCAGTGAAGGTAAACATCGTCACCATGCGCCTGGGGGAATTCATCCGGAGTTTCCGTTTCTTTGATATCAAAAGTCTTGGCAATTCCGTTCATGGAATCCGGGAAATAAATAAAGTTGTCTGACTTGCTTGTTGATGGTCCGAATTCAATGGTTCCATCGCCGCTCAATCCCTTATTACTTAAACGTATTTCATTATCAAACTTCGCGAGGCCTCCATAAACGGGATATCCGCCTGGAGGAGTTTTTGTAATGAATCCCAATGAATAATCTTTCTGTATCTTCAGCGTTTCGCGCATCTGCGGAAAAATTCCAGCTGAAACAAATTCGCCACCAAACTCCAGTTGTTCATTAGTAAAGTTGTCGAGCGAATCAATTGTAAAAGCGTCTAGCTTGAAATAGAATTTATCGCGTTTGTAAACTCCGCGTTGCGTGCCCCTGCGGTCGTAAAAAGCATAACATTCCTTGAAACTCTTGAATATAGGATACTCAGGTTTCGCGAGTCGTCCGGAATGAGATGAAGGATGGTCAACTGAAAGTTCGCCATTAATATTTTCAAGCACGGTTTCTACCCGACGCATTTTTCCGGTACCCGCCAACTCATCACTCTGAAAAGGATCAACATAAATCCGGAGTGAGTCAACATTCCTCAGATCTATTTTATTCTTCTCATAACTGTAATAAAAATCTTTTCCGTGAAACTCAAATTTACCAGCGCCTATCACACCCTGAAAAACAAGGTCGCGGTTTTTCTTAATGGTTACCTCTCCTTTTTTCGGGAATACAAAAACCTGTTGAGAATCGGAAAGTAAAATTGAATTTACACCGTGAACCCAAAGATCATAACTGTCGTTCACCAGGTTCAGCGTTGCATTAGAATTACCTGGATTAACCGAGTGCACAGTCAACTTATCATAATCTCGGCTTTTTTTGTATGCTTTGAGATAATTGAACAATTTATCCTTGATAGTAACCTTGTCGGCATTGGGATCATAGTAAATCAATCCAAACGTGGCCATTTTAATAAGAATGGGACGGAGATTTTCACTCAACCATTTGAGGTAAATAGCAAGTTCGTCGGTTGTAAAAGTTTTTTTCTTGTACTTCTCATAATATTCATTAACCTTAAAAATGGGGTTGGTTCCTTCGAGTCCCTGCATAGCTTTCACGCGTTCGGGAACAAAGAAATCTTCTGATTCAAAATAAGCTTCCCCCTGAAAATTTCCAGCGATAAAAGCCATTTCAACTTTCGGCTCGTCGAGCTTCCACGTCATCTCCTCTACATAAATGTCCATCTTGTGAAAAGAAGAATAGAAAGGAGTGCGTTGCAATCCGTCATCTGTTCTTATCAATGATATCTTTTTCTGATCAACGATGTACTTGAAGCTGAGTCCCGGATGAATGATACTGTCTTTCTGCAGAATAAATTTAATAGCTGCCTGCGGCGAAGAAACTCTGTCCTGCGCCATACTGAAGTTTTTTGCTGATACAACCAGAAACGGTTCGTTGTTGCGTTTGAAGAGCAAACGTGCCGGATTAATAGCGTCACCACTTCCAACAAAACGGTCACCGCGCATGGCAAATCCACCATCAAAGTCTACGTCGGGAGCCACATTTTTTACAATCAGTCGCTTGCTATACGAATCGAATCGCGGGTATGTTGGATTTTCTCTTTCCGTTATAATTTTATCGTTCACTTTTCCTTTTTGCGGTTTATCCAGATAACGGCTATAGTAAAAAGTAACTGAATCCGCGGTGTATTCACCATTCTTACAAATGATTGTATATCTATTAATATCCGCGTAAACTTCCGGACCAAGACCAGTTCTTTCCCAACTTACTTTTCCTCCGTTTCCATAAAACCTTCCGCTTGTAGGGTAGTAAACTCCTTTAGTGTTGTTGATCTCAATTGTATCTCCTCTCGGACTTAATCCCCTTAACGTAAAATCAGGAAACACCACTTTCGGCAAACTGTCGAATTCGAACGTATATTTTGTGCGATCGGATTGCCACTCATAAGTTGGTGATTTGTAGAACGAATTATTAGTAAAGAGGTTTACACTCATTTCAAGATAATCATCCAGCACGTGAGTGCCCTTCCCGCTCATTACCTTTTCAACGCTGGTTATCCAGTTGCCGTATTCTTTATAAGGCATTTTGTTGTCAATATAATTACTGACAGCAGTAAGAAAGTTTTTAAAAAACGGCGTAGGTTTCAATTTCTTTGCAGCCATAGCATTGGCCATCTTATACACTGAAGACTTGTAAGCGGAGGAGAAATCCGGAGTTTTCCAGTATTCCTCAAAATCGTCCACCCATTTAGCGGCCTCCTTTTTATCAGCTGAAAATTCCTGGAAATAAGCATTAAGCTCTTTGATGAATTTGACCGAATCTTCAGTAAATCGCTGCGCATTCAAACTTGACACGGCCACGACACCAAACACAATAAGTAATAAGGAAATTTTTTTCATAAAAACTGTTCTCTTAAAAATACGACCAGCCGTATTTTCCGACCTCGGTGATTTGGAATGGGTAAAGTTAACTATTGAGCCTCGCTAAGCCTGAATGCGTCAATTCTTCTTTTTGAACATAAAAGCGATAATTATCGACAAACAGGCACATTTATAACAACCTGTTTCAACGGAAAAAAGTTACAGCATTAACAAAATTTATTGCTGAGCGGTAGAAATCATGCTGTCGGTGATCTTACCGTTTTCGCAACGGATTGTACGGCCAGGAAATTTCTGATAAAGAAGAAAGTCGTGTGTTGCAAAAAGTATAGCCGTTCCGGCTTTGGTGATCTCCTGCATTAACTTCATAATTTCGGCAGAAGTATCAGGATC
>CBIHPU010000424.1:0-4010 GCA_966211935.1 uncultured bacterium
TTTGACCGCAGCGTTAAAGACGCGCTGAGAAACGTTGTAGACAATCTTGAAAAGGCTCAACTTACCAAACGAATAAAGAAAACTTTTGAATACAAGAAGCAGGGCGTGCGTTCATATAACCCGGCAGATTTTGCACAACCTGTTTTAAATCCTGATTCAACCGAGCAATCTCCTGCAGCTGATAATAAAGTGACCTATAAAATTCAGGAGGAGATGAAAACCGATACGGGAGGAGCGACTATCACTACAACTCAAAGTCGTCAATTCACAACTGACTCATTAAATTCCGAATTCTCATTGCCTCCTGAGATCATGGTGAGCACAGTACCGACCGAAAAAGAAACTGAAAAATTAAAACTCGAACTCTTTCAAAAAAAATCAGAGGTGGTGAATGATATTTTTGACGAACTGGTGCGCGTGAATATTTATTCATCACAGGCAAAGCTTGATACTTTCCTGCTCGATTCTCTTTTACGACAGGAATTCATGGAAGAGGGCATCAAAGCCAAATACAATTATACTGTTTCAGGAAATTTAAAAGCGCCATTTCAGCAGAAGTCAATGGACCCGGAGAAAGCCTGCGATTCATCCATTTGTTATTACCAGATCCCGATATCACCAGACAATATATTTTTCAAACCGCAGTTTCTGAGCGTGTATTTTCCTAATCAGCAGAATTACCTTTTAAAAACAATGTGGGTGATCCTGACAATCAGCGGGCTCATCATATTAATTCTTATCGTTTCGTTTTATTATACCATCGCCACAATTCTTAAGCAGAAAAAACTATCGGTTGTAAAAAATGATTTCATCAGCAACATGACGCACGAATTTAAAACGCCGATAAGCACGATCTCTCTGGCAACTGAAATGCTTTCTGACAAAGACGTATCAAAAACACCTGAGCGTTCAGATCGTTTTCTTAAAATGATCAAAGAAGAAAATAAACGTCTGAGTGTTCTGGTTGAAAGTATTTTGCAGACGGCGCTGCTTGACAAAGGAGAATTCAAACTGAAACGTTCAGATATCAGTATTCATGACATAGTTCGCCAGGCAATTCAGAACATTCAGCTTCAGGTTGAACAAAAAGGTGGAAAGATCATGACATCACTGGACGCGAAATATGACATCATTAATGCCGATAAAGTTCATATCACCAATATCATTTTTAATCTTATTGATAACGCGATCAAATATTCGAAAGATATTCCGGAGCTTTCCGTCAGAACTGAAAATTCCGGACAGGGAATTCTTGTTCATGTAAAAGACAACGGAATTGGAATAAGTAAAGAGAATCTGAAAAAGATCTTTGAAAAATTTTACCGGGTTCCCACCGGAAATGTCCACAATGTGAAAGGATTTGGACTGGGTCTCAGTTATGTCAGAGCCATTGTGGAGAAACATGGCGGAAATATTTTTGTGGAAAGTGAACCCGGAAAAGGGTCAACTTTTAGCATTTTTTTGCCCTTTAAAGCGTCAGAATAGACGATTCCTTCGATAAAACAGTAGTAATTGTTAAAATTAATTGTTAATTTTAAGGTAGGAAAAGATCGTTGAGTTTGTTAAAACAGATCTGGCCCGTTTTTATTTAACAATTTAAAAACTATTGATATGGAAGTGAAACTAAAAGTTCTGCTCGCTGAAGATGATACCAATCTAGGATCATTACTCCAGGAGTATCTCAGCGCCAAAGGTTTCGATGTGAAGCTTGCCACCAATGGTAAAGACGCATTCGATCTTTTTTGCAAGCAGAAATTCGACCTCTGTCTACTGGACGTAATGATGCCGGTAAAAGACGGAATTGCATTAGCTAAAGACATTCGCGAAAATGACAAGACTATCCCGATCATTTTTCTGACTGCAAAGTCAATGAAAGAAGATACACTTGAAGGTTTTCAGGCGGGTGCGGATGACTATATTACCAAACCTTTCAGCATGGAAGAATTGCTGGCAAGGATAC
This sequence comes from uncultured bacterium, assembly GCA_966211935.1. Classification (GTDB taxonomy): domain Bacteria; phylum Bacteroidota; class Bacteroidia; order B-17B0; family Aurantibacillaceae; genus AM-1111. The sequence goes on from CBIHPU010000424.1 coordinate 1,961, forward strand.
AGGCCGTATTGCGCAGAACAAACAAACAGGTGGGACTGCAATCTGAACAAACTGAATTTGACATTGGATCTTTTCATTTCAATTCAGCTTCACAGATGCTCGCTCACAACGGACAGAATCAGAAACTGACAACTAAAGAGAGTCAGCTGCTTCGTTTGCTTGCTTTGCATAAGAATGAGATTCTTGACCGTAACTACGCGTTGAAGCTGATCTGGCACGACGACAATTATTTTAACGGCAGAAGCATGGACGTTTATATTGCAAAACTCCGCAAGTATCTTAAGGAAGATAACAAAGTGGAAATTGTAAACGTACACGGAAAAGGATTCAAACTGCTTGTAAATTCGTAATTAACACAATCGACATTAAGAGCCGGATTCAGAAATGTTTCCGGTTTTTTATTTTACAATAAAGCGTACAAAAAAAATGCATTAGAAAATAAAGAGAAAATAATTTTCTTTAATCAATCTCAATGCGCCTGTTCATTCTAAGATTGTCACGAATGATCTTAATATCATAACTGCCCCTGGCACATTTATTAAAGTCAACGGTATGTTTGTATTTACCGCTGAACATTCGCTGGCATTCGAGAAAAACTGTATTTCCCGAACTGTCTGTAATCAGAACCAGCAGATCGTTGATTGGCACCACGCAATCAAATTCAATTTCAAGTTTATTTAGAATTGAATCATTGAAGATCCGAACGTCTTCACCCTTAATTTCCTTCGCCAGAACCGGTTGGGCATAAAAACAACCCGCAACTAAAACAAATGCAATTGTAAAATAGACACTGCGTACTACTTTACCAATATCAATCTTCCTTTTCATAGAATAGTTTCTGATAGTCATCAAAAATAAAAGCGATGTGGAAAAATATAAATGACCGCAATTAGACAACCTGCGGGCAACAATCATCCGGAGTTCTATTCGACACAAACTTCGCAGGCATTCACTTCCAGTATCTCTGTTCCTTTATACAGAACCTGCATGCTTTTAGATCCATCGCGGTAAACTGTTATTCCTTTACAATTTCTTTCCCACGCAATAAAATATGCTTTCTCAACATCAGTAATTGTGGCGTCGTTATGCATATTTATGGTTTTCGACACGGCATTATCCGTGTACTTTTGAAAAACTGCCTGGTGGGAAATATGGCAATCGTAATTTATTTCCAAAGCGGTTGCCAGAATGGCGCGCATACGGCTGTCAAGTTTTTCATAGTCTCCAAGCGAACCAACTTTCTTTATAACCGAGAGAATATTCTCTGAATACATCTTCTTTTTCTTCAACAACTCAATAACAACAGGATTTATATCGATTATTTTTTTTCCGGATAATACATTTTGCCTTGTAATAGAAAGCGCGTATAATGGTTCAATTGACGCGGAAGTTCCTGCTATGATGGATATTGTTCCTGTTGGCGCAATACTTAACACAGTTGCATTTCTTCTTGGCTTTCCTGTTTTAAAAAAAACACTCTTATCATAATTTGGAAAATTTCCCCTCTCACCCGCCAGTCTTGCAGATGCGTCGTCCGCTTCTTCACGAATAAATGCCATCAATTCATCTGCAATTTTAAACGCCCGCGCGCCTGTATACGGAATTTCCATTTTCACTAACATCTCGGCCCAGCCCATTACACCCAAGCCTATTTTCCTGTTCCCGCGTGCTGTATTGTGTATTTCAGGAATTAAAAAATCATTTACTTCAATAACGTTATCCAGAAAACGTACCGCGGTATCAACAGTTTCAGCTATCAATTTGTAATCAGGCAACAATCTTCCATGCACATCTTTTAAATGTCTTGAAAGGTTAATTGAACCCAGCACACAGGGCTCATATGGTAAAAGCGGAACTTCTCCGCATGGATTTGTTGTAATGATCTTACCCAACGCAGGCAACGGATTTCTTTTGTTGATAGCGTCAAGAAATATTAATCCGGGATCGCCTGTTCTCCATGCACCGCGCACTATCTTGTCCCAGAGATCACGCGCGCGGATTTTTTTTACAACTCTGCCAGTAACCGGTTCACGCAGTTCCCAATCATTAT
>CBIHPU010000425.1:0-3984 GCA_966211935.1 uncultured bacterium
ATTTACGATCGTTCAGGAACTTCTAAGAAGGAAAAAGCAGAACATGCCAGATTGTATTCACCGGAAAAATATGATTCGCTGAAAAAAACGGTAAAACAATTAAAAGTGAATTCAACAGGAAAACCAGGAACAAAAGATTCGCTTGTAAATTTTGTTTACAGAAAAGTTTTTCCGTTCTGGTATGAAACGGATTGGGATTTTAATGGAACGACAGAGGTTCCGCGCAAAGGAAGGATTGCATGCGGTTACTTTGTAACAACAGTGCTGCGGGATGCCGGAGTAAAACTCAATCGCGTTAAACTCGCCTGCTGCGCATCAGAGGAAATGATTAAAACACTCACCAGCGAAACTTATATAAAACGATACAGCAACGTTAAGTTGGATAAGTTTTGTAATGACCTAAAGAAAAAAGGAAAGGGACTTTTTGTTGTGGGACTGGACAGCCACACAGGATTTCTACTGAACACAGGCGACTCGCTGTTTTTCATTCACTCAAACGGATATGGCTGGAACGAACATAAAGTGATAAAAGAAATTGCAAGTGAATCTAAAGTACTGGAAAGCTCAAATTATAAAGTCGTTGGCTATTTAACCGAAGACAAAAATTTTCTTGAGCAATGGCAGCGTGAAAATTAAGAAGTAATTGTTAGCGCCACAACAGGTTCCTCCAATGGAGAAGGCAGACCCTTCGCTAAATCATCTATTAAAGTAAGTCCGTAGCCGGAAGTGAAAGCAAAAAAGTTTTCGCTGCGTTCCTGTAAAACCCCATCCGGTAAAACTTTTGCGCGCAGATTTTTAACCTGATTAATGGCTGTCTCGTTCTTTTGCCTCAGCGCCTTGTTTAACTTGGACTCTATGGCAGAAATTGCGTTCATCACTTTTTGCTTCTCTGCGGCCGCAAAAGCCGTTAATGTTTTATCAGTTTTTTCCACAGTAGAAAGTATAGGAATAAACAACTTTTCCAGTTCTTCTTTTTCTTTCACAAAACTTATCTCACCTGAACTTCTTTTTACAACCTGATTTATGAGTTCGTTTTCCGGTTTAAAAAAATCTTTTTCATCAAACCCAAGTTCCTTCCATTTACCGAAATTGGATTCGCTTAACATAACATTAAAATTTCTTGGCACCAGAAAAGGAAAATGTATTGAAGCTTTATCAAAAAAACTTTTGTATTCAAGCCAATAAGAAATTTCTCCCGGTCCTCCGCAATAAATAATATTCGGCAAGATCTTTTGCTGAAAGAGCGGACGCAACACAACATTAGGACTGAATGACTCCGGGGAGAATTCAATTTTTTTCAATAATTCTTCACGCGTGAATTTAATCTCCGTATTCAACACAATATATTCATCGCCTTTTTGCTCTATACGTTCCCTCAGGTTCTTCTCAACGTAAAACAAATTAATTTCACGCGGATTAACCTGTATCTCATAAACTGAATTTTTTAATTTCTCCGATGTTTTTATCACTTCAGCATACGCAGTATGTTCAGTAACATCCTGCACCATTTCTTTCACAAAAAGTTTTTTTAATCGCTGCGAGTTTCCATCAACAATAAGCAATCCGTAATCCGCAAAAATTTCATTCACAACATATCGTGTAAATTCTGCGAGGTTTTTACTATGCTCCAGCGCTGAATTAAACAGCGTAATTATTTTTCCGGTGTGAGCAGAGCTTCCAAGGATCTGCTGCAGTTCCTGGATACACTCTTTCATTCCCTCTAATGGCAATTCTCCTGCCCTGCCCTTTCCGTTAATGTTCCAATGAATTTTCTTTCCGAAAAAATTGGCATGATCAATCTCCTCAAGGTCATGATCCTCCGTTGCCATCCAGTAAACAGGAACAAAATTTTTCTCCGGCATTTTTCGCTTCAGTTCATCGCACATTTTAATGCAGGAAATTATTTTGTAAATAAAGTAAGAGGGACCTGTAAAGAGACAAAGCTGGTGACCTGTAGTAATGGTAAATGTATTCTCAGAGCGTAGCGATTCAATATTTTTTCTCACCTTATCACCAGGCCTGATCGCTTGATATTGCTGCGTTAATTCATCCGCGAGAAGGTTCCTGTCCAGGTAATCAAATTTGAAATTTTTCAGTTCCCGTAAAATAGAATCAGCTGATGGAAAATCCCGTATAAAGTTGACGAGAGAAGGAGAATTGCAAATATAGTCCAGGAACAATTTACTGAATTGATTTGTATCCTGGGGCCTGTTGTATAAAATGTTCATTTCTAATTCTCCTGTTAAATCAATGATATCAACAATACGCTGGAATTGTTAGCAAGTTCCGTGCACCAAAATTAACAAGAAATAAACATGTAAATTACTATTCTTCAAATCCTTATTTACATTAAGGCGAATTTTGTTTAATAACCCCGTTTTTTGTTGAAAACCAGAATTTAATTAACAGTGAAGTCTGCTATATTTTTACGCACGGAAAAACGGGCAGTTTGAAAATCAATTTGTTGAAGAAAAACAGCTTGAAGTTTACTTGATGTTTTACCGGTTGAAAACTGAACTGGACCTGTCTGGTTTTTGTTTCAATCAAAACACAAAAACTTTTTTGCAAAATACACCGCATGGGATTACAGGTAAACGTACGCGAACTCATCACACAACTTTATGTGCACCGCAATACTGTTGAATACCTTTTTGGTAACAGGGACAACGTAACGGTAACAGAACTTCTGTCGCAAGGCGAAATAACCGAGGAGCAATACAAAAAATTATTACAGCAGGAAATTCTTTATGAATACCAGACCATCGTGGGTCTGAATGATTCGGTTATTGCAATGTTTGAAGATTTCATGGAGATCGGTGAAGTTACTCCCGGTGTTATCCGCGATTACATTACCGAACTTAAACGCAATTTTGAATTTTACCAGGAAGCACGCGAAATGCGTTTCCTTCGCGGAATTAAAAAATATTTAAAACGCATCGGAATAGCGATTACACGTGAGATCATCAAGCTTCAGAAAAACATTGACGACACGTACAAGAATGAAAGCAATTACCGTATCAAATTGCAGAAGCTGGAAGATTACCGTACGAAGCGTGACGCGATAATCGAATTCATAAAAAAAACCGAAGAAATGCTGGAAGAAGCGAAAGGTATTTTCGCGATTTCAGCAGATACAGAACTCTACGGAATTGTCACATCGCTTAAAGCTTCGCTCATTGAGAACCTTGATTACCTGATCGAGATCCAGACCGACATCACCGACTACATCAATAAAATTCAGTTCCAACTGGATGTTTACAAAAAGGCGCAGGCGCTTAAGGACATTAAAGATCGCGGAGAGTTACATTATAAAACCAATTTCAAAAGTGTTATTGAAGCAATTGACGCAATTGGTTTCAACGCGATCAAATCGCCGCGGACAAAAATATCGGTTGAGTTTTTATATACGGACGAAGGCCATCTTATCTGCAACCGCGTAGCGGAAAAGTACAAGATTGCGCGACTAATGGCGCGGCGAATGGCCGATAAATTACCTGGCAACTTCAAAGATCAGCGTCCAGAGGCCTTCATCCGTATGGACACTGAAACGCTCGTTGATAAATTCATGAACCAGAAAAAAAATCTTTTTGAGTATTTACAGGATTATAAATTCCCAAAAGCTATTGGCGACCTGACCTTTGATGAGCGCATCACTCTTTTTGTTGAGATCGCCATGTAATATGAAAAGCTTCTCGATTTTAAGTTCACGTTGAATTATTACGATTACGAAGTTAATGGAGTGAAAAAAAGACTCGGTTACACACTGATATTGCCAAGCAAGGAAAAAACCGGAAAGAAAATCATGAAGCAGAAATCCCAAAGCTGATTTCGCTTCATGATAAAAACAAAAAACAACCATGAAGCAGAAATCCCCAGGCTGATTTCGCTTCATGATAAAAACGACAAACGACCATGAAGCAGAAATCCCAAAGCTGATTTCGCTTCATGATAAAAACGACAAACGACCATGAAGCAGAAATCCCA
>CBIHPU010000426.1:0-3983 GCA_966211935.1 uncultured bacterium
AAGTGCATTTCGTTCCCACCAGCAGTAAACTCGTTTATGTAAAATATAAATACGAATCAGGTAATGGCCACATGACTGTTGCAACGGTTCGTCCTGAAACTATAATGGGTGACGTTGCAATTGCGGTGCATCCTGATGACGAGCGCTACAAGCATCTGCACGGAAAAAAAGTTATTGTTCCATTGGTGAATCGTGCAGTTCCTGTTGTTACAGATTCAGCAATTGATCCGCAGTTCGGTACAGGATGTCTGAAAGTAACACCGGCACACGATCAGATCGATTATGAAATTGGGCTGCGACACAACCTGCAGATCATAGATGTGTTGAATGATGATGGAACAATTTCAGAAGCGGGGCAGGTTTATGTTGGAATGGATCGTTTTGCTGCGAGAAAAAAAGCGATTGAAGATCTTACTGCGCAGGGATTGATTGAAAAAGTTGAGGACTATACAAATAATGTCGGGCATAGCGAGAGAACGAACGCCGCAATAGAACCGCGTTTGTCAATGCAGTGGTTTTTGCGAATGAAGGATCTCAGCAAGCCTGCATTGGAAGATGTAATTAACGGTGATGTAAAATTAATTCCAGCAAAGTTTGTAAATACCTACAAACACTGGATGGAGAATGTGCGTGACTGGTGTCTGAGCAGGCAGCTGTGGTGGGGACACCGTATTCCTGCATGGTATGATGAATCCGGAAATTATGTTGTGGCTGCAACTGAAGAAGAAGCAAGGAAAAAATATAAAGAAAAATATTCTGTTACAAAAGATATTGCGTTAAAGCAGGATGAAGATGTGCTGGACACTTGGGCCTCATCGTGGTTATGGCCAATCAGTGTTTTTGATGGCCTTGAAAAACCTGATGGAGAAATAAAATATTATTATCCTACAAATGATCTTGTAACGGCTCCTGAAATTTTATTTTTCTGGGTGGCGCGTATGATCATTGCGGGTGAAGAATACAGAAAAGATATTCCTTTCAAAAATGTTTATCTCACTGGAATTGTTCGCGACAAGCAGGGGAGAAAGATGAGTAAGTCGTTAGGAAATTCTCCTGAACCGCTTGAGTTGATTAAAAAATACGGCGCGGATGGAGTCCGTGTAGGAATGTTGCTTTCATCTCCTGCGGGAAATGATCTGTTGTTTGATGAGGGGCATTGTGAGCAGGGACGAAATTTCTGGAATAAATTATGGAACGCTTATAAGTTGATCTCAAATTTTACAACAGATAATTCAACTCAATCTGCTTCTAGAAAGGAAAATATTTTGCTTTTTGAAAGTCATTTAAATTACACTCTAGAACAAATTAATGACCATTATTCAAAATATAGGATCAGCGATGCTCTACTGTCGACATACAAGTTAATTTGGGATGATTTCTGTGGGTTATACTTGGAGAGAATTAAACCCGGATTCGAAAACAAAATACAGAAGCCTATTGATAAAATCACACTTTCAAAAACAAAAGAAATTTTTGAGAAATTGTTAAAGATATTGCACCCGTTTATGCCATTTATAACGGAAGAGTTATGGGATTTACTAGAAAAAAGAAAGGATAAAGAACGACTTATTATTGCCCAATGGCCCGAGCAAGAAGATTATAAGAAGGACTTAATAGAGGCGTGGGATAAGTTAAAACGAGATAATGCTATCATAAATAAAATTAGATCTGAAAACGATATTAAGCCATCTGAAAAAATTAATGTTTTGTTTCATGACCCAAATGAAAAAGGTTATTTTGAGAAGTTTAATGAGTTATATACTGCGAGTTCTGGATCAACTTTTTATTACTTGCCGAAAGTCGAGTGGAATGAAACTAAAAACTACTATTCTGATGCAACTGGTTTAACATATGGTTTTCAATTCAGTATCGATAAAGAGAAAGAGAAGAAAAGAATAATAAAGGAGTTAGAGTACACAAAGGGGTTTCTAAAGGCGGTTATTTCCAAGTTGAACAATCAGAAATTCGTTTCAAACGCTAAGCCGGAGGTTGTAGACAACGAGCGTAAAAAACAGGCGGACGCTGAAGCAAAGATCAAGGCGCTTGAAGAGCAGCTTGGCGGGTTGAAATAGTACGCTCTTCCTGTTTTATTTTCGCAGGATCAGTTTCAGGTTGTAAAATTTTTCCGCTTCTGCCAGGTAGCTGTAGACATCTTTTGATTTTGAATTATCAAGCGACTGAAATTTATAGATCTTAGTAGTTGTTATTACCAATACATTTCCATTAACTTTTGCAGTGCAGATAAATTCTCCCGCGGTTGTTACATTGCTGAAATTAAATTCCTGAAGGTTTTCAATTTTATAACCTTCAGGAATTGTTATATTGATCTTGTTGGTGTGTGAGCGTTGATAAGGAATATAAAAATCATTGCTTCTCTCTGTTTCATCATCGGGAACCATTAACTGGTGACCAATAATTTTTCCAACCTCCAGGATAAGAATGTTGCCTGCATGCATGAAGAGATCTTCAACGGAAAATTTCTGTGAATACACAAATGGTTTTTCTTTTTCAAACAGGTTGCTTTCTTCAATGCTGAAACCTTTAAAATCCTTGATGGCAAAATAGTCATCCTCAAGTTCTGATTTCATCATTTTAATTAGTTCTTTTTCTTCCTGTTTCTTTTTTTCAGATAAACCAGGAGGTGGAACAGTAGTCACCGGCACATGACTGGAAGTCAGCAGTTTTTTATACTGATTGTCCGCATCATTGTAAAATGAATAAAAGTTGTTTATTCTTCTGATGCTGTAATTTTTCATTTTACCCCAGTATTTCAGCGTTCTGTTGATCTCCAGCACTTCATTGTTCGTTTTGCTCAGATCAATGTTGGACGTTATTTCAGCTTTATTTTGACTGTATTCCTCTGAATCCATTAAGCCTACGTGCCAGTCATATTTCCTGTTCTTTTTTGCTTTTCTTGCCGCAACAATATATGGGGGCAGGGTAAAAGGAAGAGTAACCAGGCCTGCGGGTGGATAGAGCCAGAAATACCAACAATAGAAATACCTTTTGTAATATTTATTTATTGAAAACGTGTAGATCTTTTGATTTTCGAAATAGGCAGGAATGCTTCCTGGTTCAAATGACATGGAAGGATGAAATAGAAACATTCCCTGTACATAAATACCGGTTGTTGTTCGCAGTATTGAATTCATTGAATTAAAATCGCCGAAGTAATCAGGCTGCGTAACAAAGGCTTTAAATGAGATCTTTTTCTCTTTGAGAAGCCGCGAAAAAGTGGTTACAAAAAGATTCTGCGCGTAAAGTGATGGCAGATCTCCGTCCATTACATCGTCAAGAAAAAGTTCCCTGTATAAATAATAGGCGTCTTTGATATACGCTATGGTATCAGTAATGGTTTTGTGTTTTTTTACCAGTGCTGAACTGATCTTTTTGGCGTTGCGCTTATCTGATTTGTCTCCGGGGTACATGTCGCGCACAAAAGCCAGCTGCACCGCTTTTACCCCCTCGTTGTCAAGATTGGAAAATGGTACTCTGTTATACATTGATTTTTTATCCACTGGCTGCGGCCCTGTATACCTGTAACCGAGTAAAACGTATGGAACATTTTTTTCCTCGTCCATAAGAATTTCCTGCTTTATCTTTTCAACGGTATCCAATTCTATTGTTATTGATTTTGCCGGAGCAGGCTGTGTAAAATCGCCATTAACGAATCTGCTTTCAATAATGTAATCTCCTTTGCCCTTGAATGATAAGTTATAGTTGGCATGTAACATGGGATATTCATTTCGAAGTTCCAGGTAAAAGGGAACAAATTTCGATCTGCTGGTCACATCGAGTTTTAAAATATCTCCGGGTTCCAGGTTGGGAACGGCAAGTTTGTACGTTTTATTTTCTTCCCTGGCAGATACAACTGAACGAGTAAATCCCTTGGTAAATAGTTCAGACGTCATCTTGTTCTCTACCAGGTTGTCTTTTGTTAAACTAATTGTCGTTCCGTTTCGTTTCTGAACTTCACCAATTGT
>CBIHPU010000427.1:0-3981 GCA_966211935.1 uncultured bacterium
AACAGCGGAAAAATGCTGGTTCTTCCCAATATCTGGGATCCCTTAGGCGCTGCGCTACTTGAAAATATGGGATATCCTGCCGTTGCTACCGCCAGTGCGTCAATTGCATTTACAAATGGTTTTGATGACGGCGAAAAAATGCCATTCAGAGATGTTGTTAAGCAATTTAAAAAAATTGCGGATAATGTAGATGTTCCGGTTACCGCAGATCTGGAAAGCGGATACGCAAATACACTTTCCGAACTACAAAAAAACGTTGAAGAAGTTATAGACGCGGGAATTGTCGGAATTAATATTGAAGACAGCAACAAGCAAAACGTAATGCCTTATTCAGTTGAAGAGCAATGCGAAAGGATAAAGACAATTAGAAAAACTTCGCCCGATCTTTTTATCAATGCAAGAACTGATGTCTATATAAAAGGAAAAGAATTTTCCAGTGATGAAGAAAAATTTGAAGAGACTTTAAGACGAGGAAAGGAATATATAAAAGCAGGAGCGAATTGTATTTTTCCGATTGCGATGAAACAGAAAAAGGACATACAAAAGCTGGTTGAAACGCTTCAATGTCCCATAAATATTTTAGCGATACCCGGTGTTCCGGATTTAAAGATGCTCAACGAAATGGGTGTGGCAAGAGTAAGCCTGGGTCCATCTTTTTTAAAGATCGCCATTAACGCAATGAAACAACTCGCGCTAAAACTTCAGAATTACGAGGGGATGGATGAGATAGAAAAGAATGAAGTGACAACGGATTATCTGAAGGAGTTGGTGAATACAAGTAAAGAATGATAAAATTACTTTGGTTAAAGCGGAGTTTGAAAGAAACCATTTTTATGGTCCTGTTGATTTTATCATTTAAAAACTCATTATAAAACCAATTATTTTTTTCCCACCATAAATTTTTCCAGCTCTTCACCTAAATTGCGTGAAACCGGCAAAGTGACATCTCCAATGATCACCTCTTTTCTCGAATAGCGCGTTACTTTGGAAACATTTACAAGGTAGGAACGATGGATGCGGAAAAACTGAGCGCCGTCAAGTTCAGAAACAATAGAGTCGAGAGATTGCCTGGACACATGCCTTTTGTGTTCACAAAAAATATTTACATAATTTCCTTCGCTCGCAATGTAAAGAATGCTGTTCACCGCAACAAGAAGCGTTGAATGTCCGTCTTTGATCTTCAAATTGTCCGAAGCTGCGTTGTTCAGTAGCTCAACTGCCAGGCTTATCGACACAAAGAGATCAGAATTTTTAACAGGCTTGGTTATATAGGCACTGGGTTTAGTTTTAACCAGTTGTTTTATCATTTCTACATCAGAGTGAGCAGTTATATAAATAAACGGTTTATTAAAATGTTTTGAAATGTATTCACCGATTTCAATTCCGTCAGTTTCATTTTCCATTCTTATATCCAGCAACACTACATCCGGATCAAAACTGTGAAGCGCTTCTACTGCTCCCTCCTTGTCATGCGCCAGTTCAATCTTTGTAATACCAAACGACAAAATGCTATCCTTAAGATCCTCTGCAATTAAAACTTCATCGTCAACAATTAAAATTTTAATGTTTTCCATTATCTTAAGTTGAAGTTAAGTTCATAACTGCAGCCACTGTTCGCGGAAATTGCGTACTTGCCCTTCAGCTGTCTTGAAAAAATATCGATCAGACGCAGCCCCAGTGTTTTTTTCTGGTTCTGCTGCAGGCCCTCTCCCGATCCGTTATCACGCACTCCAAAGCTGATCCTTTTCTCTTCTTTTCTTAATGTTACTTCAATTTCCGGTTTTTCAACATTCCTAAAAGCATGCTTCATCGAATTAGAAATAAGTTCCGAAGTGATCATACCCAACGCTATAGAATCAGAAACATTAAAATTCACTTCATCAATCTGCAGTTTGAATTCTATGGGGATGCGATCTGAATTTACGAGCTGATCCAGTGACAGGATCAACTCCTCCAAATATTTCTTGACAGAAATTCCCTGCGAATCTTTGTGATTGTACAACATTTCATGCACAAGACCCATAGCCCGTATACGCCTGGAAGCATCATGAAGCGTATGTATTTCCTTACTGTCAGCGCTTGAATTGATCTGCATGTTTATCAGTGAGCTGATGAACTGCAGGTTGTTTTTAACCCGATGATGGATCTCCTGTATCAGCACATCTTTTTCTTTGTTTCTCTCGTTGAGGATGCTGTTGGTTTTCTTTAGTCGCCATAACAATACAGCTATAACAATGAACGGGAGGGCGAGCATACCAATGAACAGAAACATTTTTCTGTTCTGTGCTTTTGAAGTTGTCAATTCACCGGATACGCGTACTATTTCTTTTTTTGCATTCTCACTCTCATACTTTTCAGTAATATTAGTAACAGCAAGATCATTTCTTTTGGTCATGTTAGCTACCACCTGCTGGTGGTATTGGTACAAGTAGTTGAGTGCTGCTCCAGTGTCGCGGGTTTTACGGTATTCATTGAATAAATATCCGTAAGCGTCTTCCAACTGGTATTCAACTTTCTTTTCATTTACCATTTTTATAATGTCATTGTATATTCCGATTGCAGCTTTTTCAGAATACCCGTTGTGCAGGTATAGCATAGCGCGGTTATTCATTGCATTTACCGCTTCCCTGTCCGCGCCGATAGAAAACCAGATCTCCTCGGCCTTTTTATAAAAATACTCAGCAGAATCGTTCAGCCGCCGGTTTTTACAGGTAAAACCAAGTTCATTCAATGACGTAGCTTCCGCATATTTGTCACCATTTCTTTTTGCAAGTTCCAATGCAATCTTTGAGTTCCGTAGTGTGGAAGCTGGATCAGGATTGGATTCATTTTCAATGGCCGCAGCACGGTTATAAATACGGATAAGAAGGGATGTGTCAGTTAATCTGTTTTTATTGTAGATACTGAGCGATTGCTCAATAAATTCGCGTGCATGTTTGTACTTTCCAATTTTACGGTAATACTCGGCTAACTCCACATTGCAAGTGGCTAGTAACTGCTTGCTAAACGCTTCTTCAAATATTTTTTTTGCCTTTAGATAGCAGGTCAGTGATTGCGGATAAGCGCCTTCGTATTTATAAATATTGCCGAGTTCCAGGAAAAGTTTACCCTGGTTTTCAGTGTTTTCTTTTACAAAATGGTATGAGAAACATTTTTCAATCAATCTCTCTGCCCGGGTGTATAGCGACTTAACAGTGAATTTGCGAGCGAGCAGGCAGGAACAGTCAATAATAGCACCCGTGTCTTTCATCTGGCTGGCAACATCAATGCATTTCTGTGTATAATAAATGGCAGAATCAACATTGACAACGCTGGAAGCTTTATCAAAATAAGCATGCTGCGCCTTTGCCTGGAAAGCAAGGCAGACGATTCCCATAAGGTTCAGCAAAACCCTTTTACAAATCATCCAGCCAAGTTACTAAACAGACATCACAGAACAGCGCAAAAGCTTTGAAATGCAGTTTTATGTATTTAAAAAGCAGGCAGGAGAAAGGATGAATTTCTGCCGTAATTACTGTTAAAAAAATCTACCGGCGTTAATGTTGGCCACAGCTTGAAATATAATTTTGCGCGTCCCCGGGATTGCAGTATGATCTTCTGTGAGAATCAACATGCTGGCGGACTAATTTCCAGTACCAATAAAGTGGGTTTATTTTCTTTCAGTAGATGAAAAAACACCCGCGTTTTTATGTGCGGGTGTTTTAAAAATGAGGAGAAAAATATTTATTCTTTTACTATTCGCACAATTGATCGCTTGTTATCTGCATGTATAATCTCCATGAAATAAATTCCAGGCGCTTCATCTAAATCCAATTCAATCTGTTTGCTGTTGCTTACTTTTTTCGAAATGACTGTTTGTCCCAATACATTTCTCAGAGTAACGCATACAGCTTCTGCTCTGTCAAGCGTTACAACAACTTTTCCCTGCGTTGGATTCGGATAAACGCTCACATCCGGGAAATCATTTTCATTTAAACCAAC
>CBIHPU010000428.1:0-3976 GCA_966211935.1 uncultured bacterium
AAACTATGCTGGATAAAAAATATCCGGAATTCAGAGCCTTGATGCAGGAATACAGAGATGGCATTTTATTATTTGATCTTACCGACAAAAAAGTATGGACGAAGGCCATGAAAGATACCACCGGATTAAAAACCTTCTATGAGAATAACAAGAACAACTATCTGTGGGATGAGCGTGCGGATGTAACCATCTACAAATGCAACGATGAAAAAGTGGCAAAGCAGGTGAAGAGCATGGTCTCTAAAAAGAAAAGTGATAAGGAAATAACAGATGCGGTAAATAAAAGTTCGCAGCTTAACCTGAGTATTGAAAATATCATGTATCTGAAAGGAGAAAGAAAACTGGTGGATGATAACTGGAAAGAAGGTGTTTCTGAAATCATCAAAGATGCTGACGGTAAATTTTACATAGTAAAAGTGAACAAACTTCTGCCAAAATCACCTAAAGCCCTTAATGAGGCGAAAGGATTGATCACAGCAGATTACCAGAATCACCTTGAAAAAGAATGGCTCGCGAGCCTGCGCACCAAGCATAAGGTGGATGTGAATCGAGATGTACTGAAAACGATAGGCAAATAACATTTCGCGAGTAAAGAAGCAGGAGATCCCCGTCAGAAATGGCGGGGATTTTTTTTACCGTTAAATTTATTTAAATGCGGAGTGTTCGGATGATTATAGTTAAATTTATAACTTGAGTGAATGCCGCCAATGAGGATGAAAAGCTTGCTGAATTTTATTATTATCGCGTCCGTTGTTGTAGTGTGGTTGGTATTACCATCCTGTAAACCGCAAGTAACAACACAAAGCTCTGAAAAACCGGTGGCGCGTGTTTTCGATTCTTACCTCTACCCTTCCGATCTTCAAAACATTGTTCCTAAAGATATTCCTCCAAAAGACAGTGCGCAGCTTATTAAAAATTACATCGACAAGTGGGTGCAGGATGAACTTGTGCTGAAACACGCGGAACAAAATCTCTCAACAGAACAGCTGAACGTAGAAAAACAACTTGCCGAAACACGTAAGAACCTTCTTATCTACAATTATCACACAGAACTTATTGCACAAAAACTGGATACGATCATAACAGACGCTGATATTGAGAAATACTATAACGAGAATAAAGTGAGCTTTACGCTAAAGGACAATATTGTAAAGGTGTGGTACGTTAAGGTGAACAAAGACGCTCCGGGTTGCGAGAAAATTCAACGGTTGTACAAAAGCACTGAGGAGAAAGATTTTGCAACATTAAAAAGCCTATGCCTTCAATTTGCGGATAATTTTTTTCTGGATGAGAATAACTGGTTGCTGTTTGATGAATTGCTGAAAGAAATTCCCGTTACATCGTTGAATCCGGAATTGTTCTTAAAAACAAACCGCTACATTGAGGTGGCGGACAGTTCTTACAATTATTATGTAAACATAAAAGCCTTCGAGATAAAGAACAGTGTTTCTCCGCTTGCCTTTGAACGTGAGAATATCCGCAACATCATTATCAACAAAAGAAAGCTTAGTTTGATTGAAGACATGAAACGTGAGGTGTATGAAAAGGCAAAAAATAAGGGTAATTTTGAAGTTTATAAATAAGATTCGATAGAATGAATAAAATATTGTTATCTCTTTTCTTTTTGTCGGTATTCGCTGCAAGTTCGCAACCAACAGAAATTGTGCTGGACCGTATCATCGCGGTAGTTGGAAAAAACATGATACTGGAAAGCGAAGTGAAAGCGGGAGTGGAAGATGCACGGTCTAAAGGATACAGCCTGGGAGAAAACGGAGATTGCGAAGCGCTTGATCAAATATTGCTGATGAAGTTATTGCTTGCACAGGCTGACAAGGATAGCATAACGGTTACTGACGCTGAAGTGGAAAACGAACTTAACCGAAGGATCGCATACATGCTGCAACAGTACGGTACTGAAGAAAACATGATCAATGTACTCGGTAAAGAAATATTCCTGATCAAAGAAGAACTTAGAAAAGATGTAGAGGAGTTGTTGATCGCGCAAAGAATGCACCAGCAGATCACAGGCGATGTAAAAGTAAGTCCGTCTGAAGTGCGCGCGTTCTTAAAAAGCATTCCCGATGATTCGTTACCATTGATTAATACGGAGGTTGAGATCGGA
Organism: uncultured bacterium; assembly: GCA_966211935.1. Classification (GTDB taxonomy): domain Bacteria; phylum Bacteroidota; class Bacteroidia; order B-17B0; family Aurantibacillaceae; genus AM-1111. Next base: position 2,123 of record CBIHPU010000428.1, read on the forward strand.
CAGATCATTAAAAAACCCGAGGTAAGTGAGAACGCTAAAAAAGCCGCGAAAGAAAAGATCCAGGGTTACAGAAAGAGAATTGTTGAAACCGGTGAAAGTTTTGACCTCATGGCAACATTGTATTCAGAAGACCCGGGTTCAGCTGCAAAAAACGGGGTGTACCAGAATATTCAGCGCGGCCAGTTCGTACCTGAATTTGAAGCAGCCGCGTTTCGACTTAAACCAGGTGAAGTATCAGAAGTTGTTGAAACGGTTTATGGTTACCACATCATTAAACTTCTTGCGCGACGCGGAGATTTCATAGACGTGCAACATATTCTTGTGGCACCAAAAATGAGTATGGATGATCTGGCGCGCTGCAAAGCGGAACTCGATTCAATCTACAAGCTCATCAAAGAAGGTAAAATAACTTTCTGTGACGCTGCGGCGAAATATTCGGATGAAAAAGAAACAAAAATGAATTGCGGACTCATGATCAACATGGCTGCCGGCAATACTCGTTTCGAAATTGAAGAGTTAGGACAAATGGATGACAAACTGGTGTTCATGTTGGACAAGATGAATGTTGGTGATATCAGTGAACCGATGCAATACCTTTCACGTGATCAGAAACCGGCGTACAGAATTTTTTATCTAAAAACCAGGATTCCTCCGCACAAACCAAATTTGAAAGACGATTATCAGCGTCTCCAGAATTACGCGGCTTCTGAAAAACAGGAAAGAATCCTGAATGAATGGGTGAATAAAAAGATCCGCTCCACATACATTAAAATTGATCCATATTACAACCGCTGCAAATTCAAGAACAACTGGTTGCAGACAGACGTGAAATAATAATCTTTAATAAAAGCTTATGCAATTTAAAAGCGATGTAGAAGCAGCCGATGCCTTTGTAGAAAAATACAAAGCATTGAACGCTGAGATCGGTAAAGTAATTATCGGTCAGCAGGACACTGTGCGCAATGTGCTCATCTCAATTTTCAGCAGGGGACATTGTTTGCTTGTTGGTGTTCCAGGTCTTGCAAAAACTCTGCTTGTAAATACAATTGCAGATGTATTAGGTTTAAGCTTCAATCGTATTCAGTTTACGCCGGACCTTATGCCCAGCGACATAGTTGGCGCGGAGGTTCTGGATGAAAGTCGCGCGTTCCGTTTTATAAAAGGGCCGCTGTTTGCCAATATTGTGCTTGCGGATGAAATCAACCGTACGCCTCCAAAAACTCAGTCGGCACTTTTGGAAGCAATGCAGGAGCGCGCGGTAACCGCGGGGGGCAGACGTTACGAACTGGGAAATCCTTTTTTTGTGCTTGCAACTCAGAATCCGATTGAACAGGAAGGAACTTATCCGCTGCCTGAAGCGCAGCTGGATCGTTTTATGTTCAACGTGTGGCTCGACTATCCAACATTTGAAGAAGAAGTTCAGGTGGTAAAAAATACCACCAGTGATAAAAAAGTGACGCTCAATAAAATTCTTAACGCGGAAGAAATTCTTTTCTTCCAGGATCTTATTAGAAAAGTGCCGGTGCCGGATAATGTTCTTGAATATGCTGTTCGTCTCGCAACAAAAACACGACCTGGACTTCAGGCAGCGCCCGATGTTACAAAGAAATACCTTAGCTGGGGTGCAGGTCCGCGCGCTTCACAGTATCTTGTTCTGGGAGCAAAGTGTCACGCCGCCATCAACGGAAAATATTCACCTGATATTGAAGATGTGAAAGCTGTTGCGAACGCAATACTTCGTCACCGTATAGTAAAAAATTACAAAGCGGAAGCGGAAGGTGTTAGCGTTGAAGAGATAATTAATCAGTTGAAGTAATAAGTTGGAAGTTGAAAGTTTGGAAAGTTGAAAGTTTG
>CBIHPU010000429.1:0-3968 GCA_966211935.1 uncultured bacterium
CATCGTCTCCCATATTAACAACCGCGAGTATCCTGTTTTTCCCAATTCCTTTTTTTCCAAGGTATGTGATTACAGACTGCGCCCTTTTTTGAGATAGCTTCAAGTTAAATTCCTTAGATGCCCGCGAATCAGTATGCGCCGTTATCTTCACCATAATTTTATTGTTAACCTTGAGCTTATTTATATTTTCATTGATGGTCTTAATGGCATCCGGTCGTAATGTTGATTTATTGACATCAAAATAAATTGCATCCAGAGTTATTTTAAATACTTCGAGGTGGCTGGTATCTATTTTATTAACGTCAGCCGCGCCGGTAATTACAATTTTTGATTCGTCTTTTGCAATAGGCGGTTCAATTTTTACTTCCTCTTTCTTTGGACGTTCTATAACCGTAACTGTTTTGGAATAACAATAATTTTCACGGGCGCCGCTTGAGTCGGAATAAACAATACAATGCAGTGAAACCCGGTACTGACCATTGCGACGGAAATAATTAAAAAATCGTGTACTGTCAACCGGCAACATACTGTCATTCACTCTCCAGTAATAATGATAAGGATATTCATTTACAAAGGAATTTACACTCGCGTCAAACATTGAAAGTTCATTTACAAAAATTGTATCAGGAGATTTGAATGAAATGCGGGAAGGCTTTTCATTATTATTGCAGCAATTCCAGGATGGAAGATCCATTTCAAAAAAACGGTAGATGTCCATTTCACCATACCCGCCTTTTCTTGAGGAAGCAAAATATCCATTCGTTTTATCGCGGCTTATGGAAAAATAAATGTCTTCGTTAGGAGAATTAATTGGCGGCAATAAATTTTCAGGAGTGCCAAAAGTTGTTCCATCAAAGGACGAAACAAAAATATCATAGCCACCGTATCCATGAAGTCCCCTGGATGCAAAATAAAGTTGCTTACCATCCGGTGAAAAAAACGGGCTGTCTTCATCCTCGATTGTATTTATTGTCGGACCCAGATTTTCCGGATTCGCCCAGTTACCGTCTGCCGATAATTTACTCATGTATAGATCCAGTCCGCCGCTTCCTTCAATCTTATTGCTGGTAAATACAAGTATTTTCCCATCCGGGGATAATGTTGCATGTGGCTCATATGAGCCTTCAACGTTTATAACAGACGGCAGCGCTACAGGTTTACCCCAGCTTTTTCCGTTCCATTCACTAACATGAAGACTGTTATTCTTGTAAAAGAAAAGTTTTTTTCCATCCGGAGTTAGTGAAACAATCGCATCGTGATCTGCTGTGTTTGTGAATTTTTCAATTAACGGATTAGTTGTGTCCATGTTAACAGCATTCTTAAACCGTCCCGCATCTTTAACTGAATAATAAACATCTTCAAAAAATTTATCGTCGTATTTATCTTTCTGCATCCCTATGTTCTGCGGCCTTCGCGAAGTAAAAATTACAAACGTGTTATTGCTGTCGCATACCGGTGAATAATCTGGATACTGTGAGTTGATCTGTGGTCCCATATTCTGAATGCGATATTTTTTCGTTTTGATGCGATTCAGATAATCAGTTCCGGTTTTACAATGATCAATGTAATTGAGAATTTGTTTTTTCAATGCAATTCCTTCTTCATCCGTTTTCACATATTTAAGGCATTGGTTGAATAAAACAAGCGCACCTTCATAATCCGCGTTATGCAGCCTGCATTTACCCAATGCAAAAGTAAGTTCAGGCATGGTATCTGTTTTGGCCAGACGAAGGGCAGATTCCAGGTATGGAAGTGCGGCGTCCTCATCAAATACATATTCTTCAAACAAAATTCCAAGACCGAGGTTGACATCGAAATCCAGACTGTCTTTCTTGTATAATTTTAAATACCGCTGAATGGCTTTTTCGTATTTGCCCTCTGAAACAAGAATTTCAGCGTGTTTTAAACGGATCCCGGACTGCGAATAACATTTTTGAACGAATAAAGCGGCGAGGAAAAAAATAAATGGTAAAAATGATAGATTTAAACGCGTCATAATAAGAAAAAAGATACGTCGCTAATATATCAAAAAAACAAAGATCAATTCCGGAATTTCATTGATGAAAGCTTAACTTTAAAACTTGAAAATGGACGAACAGGTCAGGGCATTATTGATAAGCAAGGAGCGGGAATACAATTGTAAAGGTTTCATTGCCGACGATCCGATCTCAATTCCCCATCTTTTTTCAAAAAAGGAAGATGTTGAGATTTCGGGGTTTCTAAGCGCGTCCATAGCCTGGGGACAAAGAAAAACAATCCTGAAAAACGCGTCAAGGTTAATGGAACTGATGGACCACGCGCCGCACGATTTCATTTGTTCGTTCACAGCAAAGGATCTGAAACCCTTTAAAACATTTGTGCACAGGACATTTAACGGTGAAGATTGCCTGTACTTTCTACATTCACTGAGAAATATATACCTGAACCATGGAGGGCTGGAAAATGTTTTTGCGAAAGGATTGAAAAAGGAAGATGAAAATATTAAAAACGCGATCATTCATTTCCGTAAAATATTCGGGCAGAAAAAAACTACCCGTTCTATGAAACATATTTCTGATCCCGAAAAAAATTCAGCTGCAAAAAGGATTTGCATGTATTTGAGGTGGATGGTGCGAAACGATAAAAAAGGATGTGATTTTGGAATCTGGAAGAAGATCCATCCTTCAAAGTTATGCCTTCCACTAGATGTGCACACCGGAAATGTTGCACGTGAACTTAAATTACTTGAAAGAAAGCAGGACGACTGGAAAGCGGTTGAAGAAATTACGGCAAGATTAAAGTTGATCGACGCCAGTGATCCCGTAAAATTTGATTTTGCACTTTTTGGAATGGGAGTAAACTCGGATCTGAGTTATAAAATGAAATAAAATTGTCAGGTGAAACAGCTTTCCGCAAAAGCCTGCAATGTTGCAACCGACTTCTCTGTTTCTTCAAGCATTCCCATATGACCAGAATTTTCCATTTCGGTTACATTATTTTTACCTAAAACCTTCGCCTGTTCACGCAGATCATCCTGGTTCATTACAATATCAAATTTTCCAATCAGCAAATGAACCGGAAATTTCTTTGAGCGCAGAATATTCCTGCGATCCGCACGTTCTTTCATTCCCTCAAGACAAGCAACAAGTGCCCGTTTTGAAATTTTCTCCGCTCCTTTTTCAACCAATGCAAGTTCTTTTCTGTGTTTTGCAAGATGTTCCTGCGCAAATAAATTCTTTACGGTATCCTTTACATAAACATTGTGATTCGATTTCACGGCTTTGATTGCGCGATCCCTGTCCTTTTTCTTTTGTTCACTATCCGCGTAGCTGGTGGAGTGAAATAAAAATAATCCTTTAAGATTTTCTGGATACAGGTCTGCAAATGCAAGTGACGCATATCCTCCCATGCTGTGTCCCACCAACACCATTTCATTTATCTCCAGCTGGTCACAAACCGCTTTAATGCTTTTTGCAAGCAGTTCCATGCTTTGAACATACCCGTAAGTGTCACTTTCACCATGACCAGGAAGATCTAATGTTACTACGCGAAATTTTTTTGATAGAGCCGGAACAACTTCTTTCCATATTTCTTTAAAGCAAATAAAACCATGGACAAGAAAAATGCAATTTCCTTTTCCCTGGTCGGTAAAGGCGATCTTTCCTTCTTTGAAATTAACGAACTGTTCCATTCTCTGTTACCCGAAGATTTAATAATTCAAACTAACCCGGAACGTTGAACCAAAAAATAAAAATATGACTTCGCTTACTTACTATGAGATCTTTTATGAAGCCAGCGCTTTCCTGCTTTGCATCAGATCTTCAATATCATTTGCTTCAATAGGAATGTTCGCCATCAGATCTCTCGGCGCTTTTTCCGTAATAAGAATATCATTTTCAATGCGGATACCAAGACTTTCTTCACGAATATAAATTCCGGGTTCACAGGTGAAGATCATCCCCGCTTCAAATTTACGGTGGCGGCTTCCC
>CBIHPU010000430.1:0-3965 GCA_966211935.1 uncultured bacterium
TCTTTATCACCAGTATCCTATTTTCTATTACATGACCGTATATACAGAGCCAGATGCTGTTCTGATCATCTTCCGTGATAATTTTATAATCGACTCAATTGAAACAAACGAACTGATTTACGTGCAGCCTAAAAGTGAAAAGGAAGAAAGCTGGACAGGAAGACGTTTGGGTGTTGAAGGGGTAAAAAGCATTTTAGGTTTTACTTATGCTTTCAATAACACAGATTTCGCGGATCTGAAACTTGATTACAGCACCTTCAGCAAAATTTATTATCCATTCGATTATAACGATGCGCGTGACGATCCGTTTGATTACGGTGACGTGTTTTCGCTTACCAAAGTCTTCAATGATAAAACAGCGAAACTGAAATCAAAAAAAGACTACGTTGGTCATTACACGCGTTGCGCGCAATTACGCGAGATCAAAACCCCCGAGGAAATGGTGTTGCTTCGCAAGGCGGTTGATATTACGGTGGAAGGACACCTGCAACTCATGCGTAGTCTTCAACCAGGAATGAAGGAGTTCCAGGCGCAGGCAATTGTTGAGTTTGGCTTTAAGTTTAATGGAGCGGAATTCGAAGGTTATCCGAGTATTTTAGGCGGAGGCGAAAACTCATGCATTTTACATTATGAGACAAACCGGAAGCAGTTGAAAAACGAAGATATGCTTGTGTGCGACGCTGGCGCAGAATATCATGGCTATACAGCCGACGTGACTCGTACCTTACCAACAGATGGAAAATTTTCGGAGGAGGAAAAAGCGGTTTACAATATAGTTCTGGAGGCACAAACGGAAGGTATCAAGGCGTGTAAAATGAATAATACGTTCAGGGCACCACACAATGCCGCCGTAGAGATCATTAAGAAAAAATTACTGGCGCTTGGCATTACCACAAAAGAAGAAGAATATATCCGTTACTTTTTTCATGGCACATCACATTACCTTGGACTTGATGTGCATGACGCGGGAACAAATGGCAGATTACAGCCCGGACAGTTCATTACCGTCGAGCCTGGAATTTATATTCCGGAAGGAAGTCCCTGCGATAAAAAATGGTGGAATATCGGGATCAGGATTGAAGACGATGTCCTGATAACAGAAGGAGAACCCGAAGTTCTGAGCGGAAAATTGCCAAAAACCATTGAGGAAATTGAAAAAATAATGGCGGAACAAGAGTTTCAGCTTTTGCCTTCCCCCCACTGATCAATTTTAACGCAAATTTCAGCTGCAGAAAAGGCATTTTTTTCAAATATTCCCTTCTTTATTAAAAAAACAGTATCTTTGTCGCCCGTTTTTGGGTATACCATTAACGTTTAAAAACACAGCAAAATGGCAAAGAAAGGTAACAGAATTCAGGTGATACTTGAGTGCACCGAGCACAAGGAAAGCGGAAAACCGGGAACCTCGCGCTACATTACCACAAAGAACAAAAAGAACACTACTGAAAGAATTGAGTTGAAAAAATACAACCCGATCTTAAGGAAGATGACTGTTCATAAAGAAATTAAGTAATAGCAGAAAGCTGGAAGCAGAAAGCTGAAAGTAGCAACTTTACAAACTTTAAACTTTTAAACTGATAAACAATGGCAAAGAAGGTAGTTGCAACATTAAAGTCCGGAAAAGGTAAAGATTTTACCAAGGTGATCAAGCTTGTGAAAAGCCCAAAGAGCGGAGCATATGCTTTTAAGGAAGAGATCGTTCACAACGATCACATACAGGATTTCTTGAAATCTAAATAAACGGCAAAATATTTTATGGAAGCTTCTTTCGCAACACGGGAGAAGCTTTTGTTGTTTAATATAACAGGTGCGTAATCAGATATCACTTTAGCTGACTTTCAGTAAATTTTTTCACTATGGGATTCTTCAGTTTTTTTAGTAAGGAAAAAAAAGAGAGCCTTGACAAGGGCCTCGAAAAAACCAAGGAAGGATTTTTCTCCAAAATAACCCGCGCCGTGGCGGGCAAGGATACTGTTGACGCGGATGTCCTGGATAACCTGGAAGAAATTCTGGTAAGCGGAGATGTTGGCGTTGAAACCACTATTAAAATAATTCATCGCATAGAAGAACGCGTGGCGCGCGACAAATATGTCAGCACAAGCGAGCTCAATAAAATCCTGAAAGAAGAAGTCGCCGCGCTGATGACAGAAAATAATACACGCGACGAAGAAGATTTTACTATCCCCGCAGGCAAAAAGCCTTTTGTGATAATGGTTGTAGGTGTAAACGGTGTTGGAAAAACAACAACAATAGGAAAACTCGCCTACGCCTTTAAGAAGAAAGGACACAATGTTTTGTTAGGCGCCGCAGATACATTCAGGGCAGCAGCAGTGGATCAGTTAACGATATGGAGCAACCGTGTTGATGTTCCCATTGTATCGCAGGGAATGAACGCCGATCCCGCATCTGTCGCGTTTGACACATTGAGTTCGGGAGTTTCAAAAGGAAGTGATGTGATCATTATCGATACAGCGGGGAGATTGCACAACAAGGTAAATCTGATGAATGAGCTTGGGAAGATCAAAAAAGTAATGCAGAAAGTAATTCCTGACGCGCCGCATGAAGTGCTGCTGGTGCTTGACGCGAGCACGGGACAAAACGCTATAGAACAGTGTAAACAATTTTCAGCCGTTACAGATGTAACAGCGCTTGCTCTTACAAAACTTGACGGCACCGCGAAAGGCGGAGTTGTGATCGGAATTTCAGATCAGTTTAAAATACCGGTTAAATATATTGGTGTTGGAGAAAAGATGGAAGACCTGCAGGTGTTCAATCGTCTCGAATTTGTCGATTCCCTTTTTAAAGGATAAATACAAAAAGATTTTCTGCACCATGAAATATGCGCGGCTAAATAACGCGCAGGGTAATTTCATCTCGACTCAAATTCAAAAAATTCTTCAAGGTGAAATGCCATATCCGTGGGTCAGCAATCCATTTATTTCACTTTTCAGTTTTGCAATTTTTCTGTCGCGTTTTTTTATCTCGTCTTCAGTGATGCGAATTGTGTAAATCAGCTTATTGACTTTTACATCTGCTAAAAGTTCAGAGTCATTTCTGGCTCCAAAGCCAAAATAAGCTTCTAAGATTTCATTTAAATCTATATTTAAAATTCCGCATAACTTAAATAACTGAACCGTACTGATTCCCACCAAACCTTTTTCAATACGTAAATAATGCGTTTGATGAATACCTATCCTGCCTGCAACGTCAGACTGTGTTAAATTCATTGCGCGTCTGGCAATTAAAAGTTTTAATCCCAGCGCTTTTTTCTTTTCAGGGTCCATGCTTGCTAATATTTTTTTCTGACGATCAAAAAGAAATTCCTTCACCCGCACATGTATGTGTACGGGCCAGAAAAATCATTTCCTGAAAGTCAGGCTTTCAGAAAAAAACTTCTAAAAAAATTAATAGAAAAATTGAATTTGAAACAGCCTTTTAAGGACAAAAGGACTGTTCTATGACAGTGGATACACAAATATATTACACTTCTTCCAAATGTAAAATTTAATTAGTTTAATAAGATGAGTTGCCCGGTAATCGAATAAAAAACAGGGTTAAAGGAATACGTGCAATTGGGATCTGAATCAAAAATCTTATGAGCAAAAAATGAAAAAAGCACAACTGTATCTGGTTGGTAACTGCTGCAACTTTCAAACAATGAGCATTACAGAAAAAAAATATGCAAGTTTTGCATAAGAATTCATCACCTGTTTTTCAAAAATAAAACTGGTCATGCAAAATGAGGATTTAATATTTGATTATGCAAAATTTGCAGGTTTACCAGAGATATTTACAATTTAGATGACGAGCATTTTGTCAGTTTTTTTAGTAAGAAATTAATTGCTCCTTCGCACTCGTCCACGCACCGTTTTTCAACGAAAACGCGTGCGTTTTTTTTTACCTAGACTTCAACCTATGAAACACAACAAACAAATCAGAATCGGATTTGCCATTACGCTAGGGGT
>CBIHPU010000431.1:0-3961 GCA_966211935.1 uncultured bacterium
CATGTAAGTGTTCATGAACTATCTTTGTTCTTATTTTTATCTTTTGTAGGATTTTTTTCTGGTGTCCCAGACAAAGTAAATTTTTATTTGGGTTTTAAGTTTTCGGAAATATAAACGATTATGTTTTGTTATTCTTGCCATTCTCATTCCCGGTTTCAAAGTGGATTCCGGAAATGCATCTGGATATAAAGTAATTAATTCAAGTGTATCAAGGTACTTATTATAAAACTTCTAGGCGTCTGATTTTGACCAGTAAATTTCAAGATATCGAATAACGTTGTCTATTTGTCTGGAGGCTGTTTTGGAGATCAGAATTTCCATTTACCTTTTCTTTCTTTTGAATTTACCTTTGTATTTTTCAAGTGATTCATTAATTGTCAAATAGCTGCCTTCATCAAAATCCTTTTCTCCTCTTTCTATTCCAGCCCTCTCCTCAATACTTAAGTCATTCCAAAAATCCTTGCCGGACTTTAGCATGCTTGCATATGCGACCAGCGTTTCAAGTTTGCTTTTTGAAAGATTTGCCGTTAGGGTATTTAGTTTAAGCTTTAATTCCAACAGAGTCATTGAATATGTTTTTTTGTAAAAATAAAAATCTCCCGCCAAAGTATTAGCGGGAGATCCTAATTAAAATGTTGAACAATTTCCGCTTACGCTTTTGCAGCTGCTGGTACTACGGAAACATACGAACGGTTGTCGCGTTTCTTTTTGAAAACAACAGTGCCGTCAGTTAAAGCAAATAATGTGTGGTCTTTACCAATACCCACATTTAATGATGGGTGGTGTTTGGTTCCGCGCTGGCGAACAATAATGTTACCTGCAATCGCTTGCTGACCTCCGAAAATTTTAATTCCAAGACGTTTGCTTTCCGATTCGCGGCCGTTCTTTACTTTACCTTCACCTTTTTTATGTGCCATTTTCTAGTTATTAATGTTTTGAAAGTTTAGAAAGTTTCAGGTGCTGCCTGAACACTTAATTACTCTTCTGATTTTGATTCTTCTTTTTTAGCTGCAGCTTTCTTTTTAGGCGCTGCTTTTTTGGTTTCAGCTTTTTTCTCAAGCTTCTCACCTTTCCCTAAGATACCTTCGATCTGGATCTGGGAGAATTGCTGTCTGTGGCCATTCCATTTCTGGTAACCCTTACGGCGTTTCTTTTTAAAGATGATCACTTTATCGCCTTTAAGGTGCGATACTACCGTGGCAGCTACTTTAGCGCCATCAATAAGAGGAGAGCCAACTGTAATTTTACCGTCTCTTTCAATAAGCATTACTTTATCGAATTCAACATCAGCTCCCTCATTTGCCTGCAGGCGGTGAACATAAATCTTGCGACCTTGTTCCACTTTGAATTGTTGCCCGGCAATGTCTACAATTGCGTACATTTTTTTGAGGTTTTATTGTTTACTCCCGTAATCCCGCTCCTGTGAGCTTTTAAATTACGGGGGCACAAAGATAATGGAATTCTGTGGAATGACAAGAATTCCAGCAGCATACACCAGAAATTGTAATTTTTTTGTTCGGGGGGTAAAGATTTGATTACCATGATTTTAAGAACCGATCGTTTTCTTGTTGATCAGGTAAATGGCCGTTAAAATCACTCCCATGGCCAGAAATTGCTGCCAGACAATGGTTTCTCCTTCCCCCAAACCCCACATTATTGCGACTACGGGAATTAAGTATGTAACTGATGAAGCGAATACCGCACCCGAATTTTTGATCAACGTGTTGAATGCGATTACGGATAAAGCGGAACCTACAATTCCTAAAATTGAAATGCTGCCAAGACTTTTTAATGCGTGATCATTTGTCTGCAGAGTTCCTATAAAGTCAGTTCGAAGAAAAAGATATGCAATAGCAAGCGGACCAATTATTGAAAATGACCATACTGAAGCCGTTACGGAATTTACATCGTATAAATATCTCCTGATGATGTTTACACTAATGGCGTAACATAAAGTTGCGGCAACAACAAGTAAACTGAATCCTATGTTACTTTCTTTATGTTCTTTGTCTTCGTTAAAATACATCAGCAAAACAGCGCCTGCAAAACCTATTAAAATTCCAAGCACCTGCAGTTTGTTCGTTTTGTTCTTCAATACAAACACAGCAATTATAATTGTGAAAAGAGGTGTAAGCGCGTTAAGCATGCCTGCAAGACTGCTGCTGATTCCGGTTTCAGCTGTTGTAAACAAAAAAGCTGGAATCAGATTTCCAAACACGCCCATGCCAACAAAAGGAAGAAAATATTTTTTAAGATCAACTTTAAAATGACGGAAGAGAAGAGGGGAAAGAAACGCTGAAGCGAGTACGATTCGTAATCCTGCAACTTCTTCTGCGGAAAATGTATTTTTTCCTTTCCAGTTCATTCCCCATTTCATAAGCACAAATGATGATCCCCACACCAATGCCAGAATAATAAGCAAAAACCAGGAATACGCCGGACCTTTCACGGCACGAAAGTAATGTTTCTCTGAATGGAATTCCACACAAAATGAACCTTGTCTGAATTTTATTGTCTTAATTTTGATTCATGAAGTATTTAAGGATTTATTTTCTGTTCGTGATTTGTCCAGCTTTCTGCTTATCACAAAACGAGATGGACTCACTTAAAAAACTTTTGGAGCGGACTCCGGAAGACACTAACCGGGTTAACCTTCTTTTTCAATTAAGTGAGTTCTGCGATGAGCAGGATATTGGGAGATATGCCGGTGAAGCGCTTGCCCTTGCCAGAAAACTCGGGTTTAAAAAAGGGACCGCAGATGCTTTAAGTAATGTGGCGTTCTATGAAACAACAAAAGACGAAACTGAAAAAGCAATTACCGATTATTTTGAGGCCCTTCGTCTTTACGAAGAAATGAATGACCACGATGGAATTGCGCGCTGTCAGAACAACCTGGCATACATCTATTCTGATCAGAGCAAAAAGGACCTCGCTTTTAAATATTTTAATCTTGCACTTGGCACTTATCGGAGGATAAATCATCAGCAGGGAATTTCCTATGCGCTCAGTAATATTGCTTCTGTATTAGATGATATGAAACAATATGATGAGGCGATTAAGGTAAATCTTCAGAGCCTTGAGATAAAGAAAACCATGGGCGACACGGTTGGAATGGCGGGGTCCTACAATAATATTGCTGATTGTTATTTGCGGAAGAAGGAAATAGAAAAGGCAGTTGAATTTTTTCATGTTGCAGAACAGCTTTATCGCAAAAAGAATTATAAAACAGGAATCTGCAGGGCCGTGTCAAATCTTTCCGTTGTATATGAGAGAATGGGTGATGCAAAGAACGCTATTGCATACGGCAAAGAAGCCTATAGAATGGCAGTTGAACTGAATAGCCAGGAAAGCATTAAGCGGTCCGCCGAGTCGCTCGCTTCCGCATATGCGATGGCAGGACAATATAAGGAAGCCTATGAGTATCATTTGATTTTTTACACCCCAAAAGATTCAATATTTAACGCCGAAAACAGCCGTCAGGTGACTGAAATTCAAACGAAATACGATACAGAAAAGAAAGATAAGGAACTTATTCTTGCAAACGCTGACGCGCGCGAAAAATCACTTCAACGAAACGCTTTTATTGTGGGATTCGCGCTGATGGCAGTATTGTTATTTTTTATTTTCAGAAGTTATCGTCAGAAGAAAAAAGACAATATTGAAATAAGACGGCAAAAGCATGTTATTGAAGAAAAGCAAAAGGAGATTCTTGACAGCATTCACTATGCAAAAAGAATTCAGCGTTCTCTGCTTGCAAACGAAAAGTACATTCATCGGCACATTAGCCGGTTAAAAGGATCAAATCATTAATTTTTAGTTATGAACGATTTTAAAATATATGTAGGTGGTAAATTCATAACCACCGCGCTGAAACTGGAGGTCAATAATCCATACAATCATAAACTTGTTGCAACCACTATCCTGGCAACTTCAGATGATCTTGAAGAAGAGATACTTGACG
>CBIHPU010000432.1:0-3960 GCA_966211935.1 uncultured bacterium
CAATGAAACTTTTGGAGCCACAGAATTCATTTTAAAATCTTCTGGAAGGAAAATATTCATTCCATTCATTCCTCCGCACATTAATTTTCCGATCGTAGGTTTATAATCCGCATGCCTGGTAAACTCGCGTCCCTGTAAACCATCTCCCCTGCTGAATATTTTGTAATCTTTTGAGTCCGGATTAAAACGACAAAGTCCCATGCTTGTGCTGAACCAGAGATTACCGGAATTATCTTCTGCCAGCGCATATACAATTGATGAAAAGATCGGATGATCAATCTGCACCCATTCAGTTTCTCCACTTTGTTCATTCATCTTACAAATGCCTGCCCCTGTAGCAACCCACATTCTCCCTTTGCGGTCTCTCATCATGTTTGAGATTCCTAAGTCTGGAAAAAGTTGCGTTCCGTTTTTATCATTAATGTATCTTTTGCAGGTTTCGGTTTCAGGGTCAAAAAGATTTAGTCCGTTATCGGAACTGCCTATCCATAATTTTCCGTCAGCGCGTTCAAGTATACAGCCCAGCATATCGGAGCTTAAAGTTTTTTCATTGTTTGGATCACTATAGTAACGTTTGAAGGTTTTTGTTTTGTAGTCAAACAGGTTCAGGCCACCTCCTATTGTAAGCACCCACAATCTTCCTTTACTATCTTTAAATGTACAGGCTTGCGTGTGCCATGAGATCTGATTTTCCGCTGTGCCGTAAATGTAATTTTTGTATTTATTTTTTTTCGGATCATAACGATATAACCCCCCTCCGCTGGAACAGATCCATATGGAGCTGTCTTCATCCATAAGAATATGGTTTATACTGGAATTATGCCGCAGCGATTCTGCGCCATCATCATCAAAGGGTATCGGAGAGAAAGTAAATTTATTCAGGTCAAAAATGCTGACAGCAGCGTTTGTGCCTACATAAATTTCGTGATCACTCTTTTTACAGAAAGCCTGGACTTTATTGTCATTAATACTGCGTGGGTTTTTGCTGTCATGACGCAGCAAGCCAAACTTAATAGATTTTGGATCGAGAATATTTACCCCGCCTTTCCAGGTGCCGCTCCAAATGAGTCCGCTGTTGTCTTCTGTAATTGTGAATAATGTGTTATCGCTAATTGATTCGGGATCGTCAGGATTATTTTGAAATTCACGATATTCATTTGTACGCGGATTGAACCATACGAGTCCATGTTCTGCTGTCGCCATCCACATATTACCTTTTTTATCTTCATAATATTGCGAGATCATGGCAACTTTTGAAAAGTCTCCATATTTTGAAGTGTCATCAAACCGAATGTGCTCTCCGGTTTTTGTATTGATCACTTCCTGTCCGAAGTTCCACTGACTGATCCACAACCATCCGCGACTATCGATAAGTAATGTACGAAGAACTTTATTTCTTAATTGTGAAGGTGGCGCATCTGACGTATGGTATTTTACCGTCTTGCTCTTTGGATCATATTCAGTTAATCCTGCATTATGATGCGCGAACCAGATGTGGCCTTGCGCATCTTTTACCATTGAGCGGATTGAGTTGGTTAAAAAGGGAATCCCGTTTTTGTCTTCTTTTTTATGTACTGTTATTATTCCGGTTTTTTTGTCAAGGATGTTAAGTCCGTTTGTCGTGGCGATCCAGATTTTCCCTTGTTCAAATTCAGCAATGCCGTTTACAATTTCTCCGCTTATTCTTCCTGGATTAATCGTATCGAAATAATAATTTGTGATCTTGTTTGTTTTCAGATTTAGTCTGAACATTCCCCCTCCTATTGTTCCAAACCACAGGTTGTCTTCGTTATCTTCATAGCAACATTTTACTGAGTTTCCGCAAATAGAAGTTGAATCGCCTGGCTTTCCTTTCCAGGTATTTATTTTGTTTCCATCATATTTATTCAATCCATCATACGTGCCTATCCACATGAAACCTCTTTTATCCTGGTGAATAAATCCAATGGTATTTTGTGAAAGGCCATCATCAACTGTCAGGTGCCTGAAGCGTACAGTTTGCGCAAAGCAATTTGAAATACCTGTTGCCGCAAGCAAAAGAAGAATCAGTATGTTTTGTTTATTCTTCAAGATAAACACGTTTTACGCGCGGTGAAATTGATGTCAGGATTTCATAAGGTATAGTTTCTCCCATTTGCGCCAGTTCATTCAATGTTTCAGGAGAATTAAAAATTATTACTTCATCACCTTCTTCAACATTTATTCCTGTTATATCAAGCATACACATATCCATACATACATTTCCTATTACGGGCGCCTTCAATCCTTTTACGTACATACATCCTTTTCCGTTGCTGAATTTGCGTAGAAAGCCATCTGCATATCCAACGGGAACCGTAGCAATTTTTGTTGGCCTGTTTACAATTCCTTTTCTGCTATACCCGACGGTCTGACCCGGATTCAGACATTTTATTTGGGAGATTGTGGTTTTCCAGGTTCCGGCATTATAAAGATGTTTTTGTTCTTCCAGGTCTGCGCCAACACCATACATTCCTATTCCCAATCTGACTAAATCAAAATGCGCCTCAGGAAATCTTTTTATTGCTGCCGAATTACAGATGTGAAGCAGAGGCTTGTAATTCAATACGGATTTTATTTTTTCACTTGCATTTTTAAAAATGTTCAATTGCTCCTGTGTAAACTCATTTAATCTTGCTTCATCACTGGCGGCCAGGTGAGAGAACACGGTGGCCACGCGAAGATGCTTGTGTTTTTTCAGTTGGGCAACAAGTGTTTCAAGATCCTTCTCTTCGAAGCCCAGACGATGCATGCCTGTATCGATCTTGATATGGATTGGAGGAAATTTCTTTTTTGAATTTTTATAGTTGTCTATAAATCCTGCATAGAGCTCAAGTATTCTGGGGGAAAAAATTTCTGGCTCAAGATTAAATTCAACAAGATCATGAAAACTTTGCGGTTCGGGATTCATTACCATGATCGGTATTCTGATTCCACCATTCCGTAATGCAACACCTTCGTCCGCGTAAGCCACGGCCAGATAATTAACGTTGTGATGTTGCAGCGCGCCGGCAATCTCATACGACCCGCTTCCGTATGAAAATGCTTTAACCATTCCCATTACTCCTGTTCCGGGTTTTAGCAGGTTGCGGTAGTAATTGAGGTTATGAATTACATAGTTGAGATTTATTTCAAGAACAGTGTCGTGACTTTTTTGTTGAAGCAATGAACTTATTCTCTCAAAACCAAAATCCCTGGAGCCTTTAAGTAAAATGGCTTCATTGCTGAAATCAGAAAGCGTTATGGTTTGCAGAAATTCTTCTGTGTTTTTAAAGAATGTCGCGGCTGGTCCAAAGAGTTTTTTGTTATCATTTAGTGCCTCCCCGACTCCAATAAAACGGTCAACATTTTTTGTTCTGATCAATTTTGCGACTTCCGTGTATAAGGCTTTTTCATTTTTTCCCGTCTGAAAAATATCGGAAAGTATGACTGTTTTTTTTGGATGTTGATGCTGACGATTTAAAAAATCGAGCGCAACTGAAAGCGATTCGACATCTGAATTGTAACTGTCATTAACCAGCGAACTGTTATTCACCGCCTGTTTCATTTCAAGGCGCATGGCTACGGGAGATAGTTCCTTCATTCGCTGCGCCACCGCCTTTACGCTGTAACCCGCAGTCAACATAAACAGCCAGCAATGCATGGCATTCTCAATAGACCCATCGTCGGTAAATGGAATAACGCACTCAATGGTTTTTGACTTATATACAGCGCGCAGCTTGGTTGCGTTTGAATTCTTTTTTACAGATAACAGGCGTAATTTATCGCTTTGTTTTCTGCCCCAGGATATTTTTTTGATTCTGTTGAATTCTTTAGACTCAAGAACTGAAGCGATCTCTTTGTGTGATGAGCAGTAGAATATTTTTTTTGCGCGGATGAACAGTTTTAGCTTTTCTTCAGCCTTTTCCTCTGCTTTCGGAGCTTCCACTTGTTGCACCTGTT
>CBIHPU010000433.1:0-3949 GCA_966211935.1 uncultured bacterium
TCCCCAGCGCCTCCAGCAGCGTCTCCCTCGCCGGCGTCCCCAGCACCGCCCCGAAGTACCCCTTCCAGTCCTTCTCCAGCGCGTACTCCTGCGCCTTCTTGAGAATCGGTACGGCTTCCCCGCCCCCGCCACCACCCGCCGACCCCGCCTGTGCCTTCGCTTCCGCCATAATCTTCTTACCTTTTTCAATCGCTTCCTCAATTGTTCCAACAAGGTTAAACGCTGCCTCAGGATACTCATCAACTTCTCCGTCCATGATCATATTGAAGCCCTTGATTGTTTCTTCGATTGAAACGAATACTCCTTTAAGTCCTGTAAACTGCTCTGCAACGTGGAACGGTTGAGAAAGGAAACGCTGAACACGACGTGCACGAGACACTACCAGCTTATCATCTTCACTTAATTCGTCCATACCAAGTATCGCAATAATATCCTGCAATTCTTTATATCGCTGAAGTATCATTTTCACTCGCTGTGCTGTATTATAATGAGCATCGCCCAATACCGCAGCGCTAAGGATCCTTGAAGTTGAATCAAGTGGATCTACCGCTGGATAAATTCCAAGCTCCGCAATTTTACGGCTCAAAACTGTTGTAGCATCAAGGTGAGCAAATGTTGTAGCTGGTGCAGGGTCTGTCAAGTCATCGGCAGGTACATATACCGCCTGAACTGAAGTGATAGAACCTTTTTTGGTTGAAGTAATTCGCTCCTGCATCAGACCCATTTCAGTTGCAAGTGTTGGCTGATAACCAACCGCAGAAGGCATACGACCTAAAAGTGCCGATACCTCTGAACCTGCCTGTGTGAAACGGAAAATGTTATCTATAAAGAAAAGAATGTCACGACCCTGACCTGAACCATCGCCATCACGGAAATATTCAGCAAGCGTTAGACCAGAAAGGGCAACGCGCGCACGTGATCCGGGAGGCTCATTCATCTGTCCGAACACAAGTGTTGCCTGTGATTTAGCCAGCTCAGTTTTATCTACTTTAGAAAGATCCCATCCACCGCTTTCCATACTGTGTTTGAATCCTTCTCCATATTTTATTACTCCAGATTCGATCATCTCACGAAGAAGGTCATTTCCTTCACGTGTTCTCTCACCAACTCCCGCAAATACTGATAATCCAGCATAACCTTTTGCAATGTTATTGATAAGCTCCATGATCAACACCGTCTTGCCTACTCCGGCACCACCGAACAATCCGATCTTACCACCTTTTGCATAAGGCTCCAGAAGGTCGATAACTTTAATACCGGTAAAAAGCACTTCTGTTGCCGTTGAAAGATCTTCAAATTTCGGAGGCATACGGTGAATGCTGTATCCGCCTTCATTTGATACCGGTCCGATACCGTCGATAGCTTCGCCAACAACGTTGAAGAGACGGCCCTTTACTTTATCTCCGATAGGCATACGGATAGGAGATCCTGTAGCCACAACCGCCATTCCGCGGGTTAATCCGTCTGTAGAATCCATCGCAATGGCACGAACGGTGTCCTCACCAATGTGCTGCTGGCATTCCAGGATAATTTTTTGACCTCCTTCTCTAACGATTTCCAGAGCGTCCAGAATATTCGGCAGTTTGCCGCCTTTCAGATCAAACGAAATGTCCACTACAGGACCAATTACCTGGGCGACTTTTCCGGTTTGTTTTGACATGTTACTTAGTTTTTAGCTGTTGTTGCATCTCAGTGAAAAGGTGCTAAACAGGGTTTAAAATTTCGGGGGCAAAGATAGAAATAAAAAGAGATCAAAACAGTTATTTTCTGAATTGTGAAAAGGTTGTTTAAAATTTGATCTCTGTGGTGATTTAGCGACTAAAAAAAGGAAACTTATTCCGGAATATTCGACCTTTTCGCCAAAGTAAATGGAAATCAGACTCTGAAGCCGAAAAATTACAGTTTACCGGTATTTTAAAAAGTTTTGACCGGCTTTCTTCAACGGGTTTCAATGTTTTCCGGAAATCATTCAGCCTCAGTCCCAGTATGAAATGAGTCCTTTTTGAAAATAGCTTCTGAAGTAGATATTTACCAATTCCTTAACCGGTCATAGCCCTGCTCTTTTCTTTTTACATTTGTACCCGATGAAAATTTTCAAAAATCCGGGAGAAATTAAATTAGACAAGGGATCAGTTATTACAATTGGCACATTTGATGGCGTTCATCTGGGTCACAGAAAAATTCTGACGAGACTAACAAAAATTGCCGGCGACGAAAACCTGAACAGCCTCGTTTTTACTTTTCATCCACATCCCCGTATTGTTCTTTTTCCTGATCAGACGGACCTTCATCTTCTTACAACTACCAAGGAGCGCGCAATGCTGATTGAACAACTGGGCGTTGAATATTTGCTGGAATATCCTTTTACGCGCGACTTTGCCCAGATCGATCCCGAATTTTATGTAAAGGAAATTTTATGCAAGCAATTGAATGCGAAAAAGATTGTGATCGGCTATGATCACCGCTTCGGTCATATGCGAAAAGGCTCGATACAACTGTTGCGGAAAATGGGTCCTGAACTCGGTTTTGAGGTTGAAGAAATACCAGCGCAGGATATTGACGACATTAATATTAGTTCAACACGCATCCGCAAAGCCCTGGAAGACGGAAACATTAAATTGGCCAATTCTTTTTTGGGCTATCCGTATTTTATTACAGGCACAGTTATTGAAGGTAAAAAACTAGGAAGACAATTAGGCTATCCAACAGCGAACATTCAGGTTAATGATGCAATGAAACTGATACCGCGGCAGGGCATTTATGCCGTAACAGTAACAATTGATTCAGCAGAACGAAAAGGAATGATGTGCATTGGCTCTAATCCCACAACCGATGAAGACGGAAAAATAAAACTGGAAGTAAATATTTTTGATTTTGAAAAGGACATCTACGGAAAAGAGATTAGAGTTCATTTTAAAGAATTTTTGCGAAAAGAAGAGAAATTTTCCGGGTTAGATGAATTGAAACAGGCGCTTCACTCAGATAAAACAAAATCACTTGAACTGCTGAAATAATTTCGGTAAATTTAAGGTAACTAAAATCTTATGCGTCTTCTCACAGTCTCTATATTCTTGCTGCTTTCTTCCTTTATGCGTGGACAGTTACTGGATTCCCTTTCGCTTGACAGTGCTTTTTTGTATACAAGTATTGAAGAAGCAATGAAGGAGCCTGATAAGGTGATCAAACTCGAACTTAAAAAACAGAAATTAAAAAGCTTTCCAGTTGAGATCTTCACGTTTCGTAATCTTCAATACCTGGATGTAAGCAAAAACAACCTGAAAGAAATTCCCGACAGCCTGGATATGCTGCCTGACCTGCAATATTTCAACGCAAGTAAAAACAGGCTTGAGAGCATTCCTAAAACAATTGGCAAACTGGTTAACATGAAGTGGTTCATATGGAACAACAATGATCTTGGCGCTATTCCCTATCAGATGGGAAACCTTGAGAAACTTGAATACCTGGATCTTTGGAACAACAATCTGAGTTATTTTCCGGAATCACTTGAGAAATTGAAGAACCTGAAAATTTTTGATCTGCGCCACATATTGTTGAATGAAGAACAACAGGCAAAATTACGCGAGATGATGCCAAATACACAACTCTTAATGGACAGGGCCTGTAACTGCAATTAAATTCTGATAACTTCATCTGCCAGCGAAAACATTTCATTGTCCGCATCACTGTTTCCATAAGCGATAATTTTCTCAAAATCCTGCAGCTTATAATTATCCAAAATGCGCCTTCTTTTTTCTTCGTTATTGCAATTCGGAGAAAGAAATTCACCAGTGAATTTTCCGTTACTGAATTTGAGCGGCGTGCAGATGTATTCAATTCCCATTTTACGGGCAAAAGGTTTTATCCAGACATCAATACTCGCGGAGACAATACAAACTAAGTTCCCGTTTCGTTTTTCATCTGCAATCACATCCATAAATTCTTTCCTGAA
>CBIHPU010000434.1:0-3943 GCA_966211935.1 uncultured bacterium
TAAAACGGAAGCCGATGAACTTTATGTTTATTATCATAAGCTGTTTGCAGATGTAAATCGTTGCGCGGCTGCACGCAATCCTGTGCGTTCGCTTGGAAAAGATTTTCATGCCGAATTGCAGAAACAAAGTCAGCTTAAAAAAAACAAATGCTACCTGGCGCTTTATTACCTGCACAGAGCCGAAGCGAGCTGGTATGCGCTATACGAACCTAATCACCAGAAAAAACTTGCCGCGCTTGAAAAAGCAATTTCCTTAAAAAATAAAATCGCGTGGTTTTTCGAAATTGATATCGGTAATTTTCTGCAATTGCTGTATGCGGACGCGCTATTTACAGGAAATGAACCACTGAAGGCGTTGATTATTTACAATGAAGTTTTTGACAGGGGACTTAAAGAAAATACGTTTGGATATTATTATTTCTGCGAGCAATATATTCTGCTGAAGATCATCAATAACGAAACAGCTAAAGCCGAAACGTTGCTGAACGAAATTTTTTCCTCTTGCATAGAACAACAACTCGATATTTATGCCACACGCGGCGCATTGGCATATGCCAAACTTTTTCTTGCAAAAAAACAATTTAAAGAGGCACTCCATTACATAAACATTGGTTACACCATCAACGAAAAAAATCACTACCTCCCTTTTGAAATTCAGCTCAGACTCCTGGAAAACTTAGCTTTCGCGGCGAAAAAAGAAGCAGCTTTCGCGCTTAAACTCTGTAAAAGAAACTTAAAACTCTCCTCTAATCCGGAAGAAAAAAAACTACAGCAGGATTATGTTGAGTTCTGGCAAACGCTGGAGGAATATCTTAAGCTGGAAAAGAAAGACAAACCACTTACTGAGGAAATGAAAACGTCCATTCGCAATTTCTCGCGGGAATATCTTAATCTGTATTGCGGGTTGCCTGAAAAAATTCTGCTTTGACTATTCTGCGTAAGCTATAGTGACAATGCTGATATACACCTCGCCGTTTTTTGATAAGGCATGGTAACATGCTTCAAGCGTTGCGCCCGTTGTAACAACATCATCTACCAATAACACGTGTTTGTTTTTTAAATCTGTTGCCGGATCGCACTCAAAAACCTGTTCCATATTTTCCCAGCGCGAAAATTTTCCTTTTTGCGTTTGTGTGGAGGTAAATTGTTTTCTTTTCAGAATACTTTCATTCACCGGAATTTTCAATTCCTCACTCAACCCTTTCGCGAAACAGGTACTCTGGTTGTATCCGCGCTGCTGCAATCTTCTTGGATGAAGCGGCACTGGAATAATCACATCCGCTTCCGAAAATTCTTTAATGGAAGAGAGTTCTTTACCATACCATTTTCCAACTGTTTCTCCCGCTTCCTGCCTGCCTTTATATTTAAGCTGATGCAACAGGCGCTGCACACGTGTTCCCTTGTTGAAGAGATAAAAACTTCCCGCGGCCATTAAGGGAACACGTCCCCAGAAGATCCTTTCTACCGGATTTCCTCTCGATTTATGAAAATGAGATCGTGGCAGATGAACAAAGCAGTTGTTGCAAAGATGTTGTTCATGCCTGAAAAGGCTCTTGCCGCAGGCGGCGCACACATTAGGATAAAAAAGCGACAGAAGATCCCGCAGCATTTAGAGTTTTTTAAGATAGGCCTGTTGGTTAATTACTTGTAAGCAAAGTCCCGCAGGTGTTAAATGTATTAATTTTGCCCTATACGCTCAAAACCAACTATGGAAAATCCAGATACAACCCAAGAGAAAAAAGAAGAAAAGAAAAACAGAGGCGCCGTTATCTTTTTAATATCCTTCCTCGTGTTATCGCTTGCCGGTAACGCTGTGTTATACTGGATGTGGTACACCAAAAAGAAAACGGAAGTTCAATATGTAGAGAAGATAAAATACATAGAGGACGAAAACCGCATTGTGAAGGAAGATCTTCTGGAGCTAAAAGAACAATACGCCACCCTTGAGACGAATGACGTACGACTCAAGGCTGAAATCGAAGCCAAAAAACAGCAGATCGATTCTCTAATTACGATGGTGCAAAAATACAAGGGTAACGCAGCCATGGTAAGGCAACTGAAAGAGGAAACTGAAACACTTCGAAGGATCATGCAGGGATATGTCCGCACCATTGATTCATTAAATACAATGAATATAAATCTGATTGCCGAGAAGAAAGAAATTCAGGGACATCTTTCAAAAGAAAAAGAAAAGACCACCAACCTTGAAAAAGTAATTGAGGACAAACAGCAGATCATTAAGCAAGCGCAAACATTAACCGCCTTCGGTATTTCCGCTAAAGGGGTGTATTACAAACGCGGAGGTAAAAAAGAAGTTGAAACCAAAAAAGCAAAAAAGACAGAAAAGATAAAAGTTTCTTTTTCATTGGGGGAAAACAAGATAGCGCCGGCAGGACCAAAAGATGTTTTCATTCGTATCCTTACTCCGGATGGAAAAGAAATGGCAAAGAGTTATGAAGAGGCCTATCGCTTCGTCTTCAATAAAACGAGAGGTTATTTTGCAGGAAAAGAAACAGTGAATTATGCAAATGCAGAATTATCTGCTCAAACATACTGTGAAGGAAATTCCGAATTCGTTCCAGGAAAATACATTATAGAAGTTAACGCAGACGGTGTAACAATCGGACAAGGCGTTATTACATTGGAATAACTCTGTTAATTTCTTGAAACGCCGGATCGTTAAAAGGTCCGGCGTTTTTTATTTTCATTTACATTTAAGAAAAATAATTGCATAGTTTTCGTAAGTTTGATCTTAATGTGTCGCAGGCTTTTTCTTTTTTTTCTTTGTTTACTTTCGGCGAGCACCGCCTTTTGCCAACAGAGAGAAATCGACTCACTCGAAAAAATAATTTCCGGTTCGTATCACGATACCGTTAAAGTTTCGGCACTGCTGTCTTTAGCTGATCTGCTTACGGGTTTGGATGCGCGAAAGGCGGTTGAAAAATCCCGTCTCGCGATGAGCATCTCTGAAAAAATCAATTACGCAAACGGTAAGTTGAATGCAGGTGTGATGCTTTCAAATTCACTTCACCGGCTTGGTCATTCACGCGAAGCGTTAGAGGAAGGCTTCATAGCATTAAAAACTGCAAATGCGATCAAAAACAAAAGAAGGGCTGCAGCGCTTGAGGTAAACATAGGTCTTATTTACGAAGAACTGAGCATGCCTGACTCAGCACTGCAACATCAACTGAATGCGCTGGAGATCTTTAAAGCTTTGAACAATAAGACAGGCATGGGAAAATGCCTCAATAACATCGGTCTCGTATATTACTCAATGGCCGATTATTCCACCGCGCTTGATTATTACATGCAGGCAATGAAAATGAGAGAGGAAGCCGCCGACAAACGCGGAATGGCAATAACACTTAAAAATATCGCAAATGTGTATAATGTCCAGAAAATGTATCCGGAGGCGATCTCCTGTAATTTGAAAGCGGTGGCGCTTGAAAAAGAAAACCATGACATCCGCCGTGAATCAATTGCGCATAATAATCTGGCCGGTGTTTATCTCGATATAAAAGACTACAAAAAAGCATCTTCACATCTTGATACCGCGCTGCGCCTGCGCGAGAAAGTAGGAAACAAAGGTCCTATTGCACGCACTCTAAATCTGATCGGTCAGTTAAATAAAGAAACCGGTAACATTAATGGCGCCAAAGAAGCCTGGGACAAAGCCTTACTGTATGCTGTTGCTGCTGAAGATAAAGAGATGATTATTACGATAAATATCAGTTACGCAATTCTTGAAATTGAAAAAAAGAAATACAGTGTTGCAATTCCCTTTCTTGAGAAAGCGCTGAACATTGCAAAAGAGTCGAAGAGCCCCGAGGGGATTTATAAAGCATACCAAAATCTAGCCACTGCTTACAGAGGTATGGGAAACATGCAGAAAGCTTATGATAATTATTACCTGTATACAACGATGAAAGATTCCATATTCAAC
>CBIHPU010000435.1:0-3939 GCA_966211935.1 uncultured bacterium
AGAATTTCGTTGATGATGTGTTCGCTGGTAATGTTTTCCGCTTCCGCTTCATAGGTTAATCCAACGCGGTGACGCAAGACATCAAGACAGATCGCGCGAACATCTTCAGGAATTACATATCCCCTGCGTTTAATAAATGCATATGCTTTAGATGCCATCGCAAGACTGATACTTGCGCGCGGAGAACCTCCGAATGAAATAAGCGAAGCGAACTTGTCAAGTTTGTACTCTTTCGGATTACGCGTTGCGAAAACGATATCTACAATATACCGCTCAATTTTTTCATCCATGTAAACATCCTTCACCACATTTCTCGCTTTTAAAATTGCGTCCGGGTGCAGAATTGCATTTGGCTTCGGCATTCCCTCAGGTGAAATATTTGAACGGATAATTTTTCGTTCTTCGTCTTTGGTCGGATAACTGATCACGACTTTTAGCATGAAACGGTCAACCTGCGCCTCAGGCAGTGGATAGGTTCCTTCCTGTTCCACCGGATTCTGTGTTGCGAGAACAAGAAATGGATTCGGTAACTTGAAAGTTTCATCGCCAATTGTCACCTGTTTTTCCTGCATGGCCTCAAGCAATGCGCTCTGAACTTTTGCCGGAGCACGGTTAATCTCATCTGCCAGAACAAAGTTTGCAAAGATCGGTCCCCTGCGCACAGTGAATTCTTCGCGTTTCTGATTATAGATCATCGTACCTACAAGATCAGCAGGCAGAAGATCCGGAGTAAACTGGATACGGCTGAATTGCGCGTCGATTGTTTTTGCCAGCGTATTAATTGCAAGTGTTTTCGCCAGACCAGGAACTCCTTCAAGCAGAATGTGTCCATTGCTCAAAAGTCCTATAAGCAAACGCTCTACCATTATTTTCTGTCCGACAATTACCTTGTCAATCTCGTGGTTCAGCTGATCAACAAAAGCTGACTCAGATTGAATTCGCTCATTCAGTTCTCTTATGTCTGTCATATATTCATGGTTTGTGTGAGATTATTTTTTTGATATGATGTCTGTGAATTTTTTTTAATAATTCTTTCTCAATTATCGTTTTCGTTCTCTGTTATTCAGTGCGTAAAACTATCTTTTTTTATTTGTGGTTTTAATAGTTTTTCAAGGCACGTAAATTTACTTTTTGAATGTTAAAACGCTGCTGTTAAAAGTTGTTAAGTACTTGTGTTTCAGTATCTCTTATGGATTTTTTGGATTTGTTCTCAGCGGTTACAAGAGAAATGTAAATAAGAAATTTTTTTTCATGAGTAAGATCAATAACGATTCGGTTTTATATCTCTGTTCCTCTGCAATGTGGTGTGCATTAATCTGCATTAATTGTTCTATTTTTGTTTTGTTAAGTGAGAAAAATATTTTTCATGAAGATAATTGATTTGAAATGATGGAAATTATGGAAGCAGTGAATACCCGTTCGAAAGAATTAATGGAGCTGGAAGAAAAGTACGGCGCGCATAACTATCATCCTATTCCCGTTGTATTAACACGAGGAGAAGGTGTATTTGTTTGGGATGTTGAAGGTAAAAGATATTACGATTTTCTTTCGGCATACAGCGCGGTTAACCAGGGTCACTGCCACCCGCGACTTGTAAACGTTCTTGTAGATCAGGCAAAGAAACTCGCGCTTACCTCCCGCGCTTTTTATAATGATACATTGGGTGAATATGAAAAATACATAACTGAGTTTTTTGGTTATGATAAAGTATTGCCAATGAATACCGGCGCAGAAGGTGTTGAAACTGCAATTAAGCTGGCGCGCAAATGGGGCTATACTGTAAAAGGCATTCCGGAAAACGAAGCTAAGATTATTGTGTGTGAGAGAAATTTTCATGGAAGAACAACAACTATTGTTTCTTTCAGTTCAGATCCAGATGCAAAAAAAGATTACTGGACTTTCACACCCGGATATGTAAGTATTCCCTACAATGATACAGCCGCTCTCGAAGCAGCGTTGAAAGATAAAAATGTTTGCGCCTTTTTAGTAGAACCAATTCAAGGCGAGGCCGGTGTTGTGGTTCCTGACGAAGGATATCTTGCAAAGTGTTACGCGATCTGTAAGTCAGCGAATGTTTTATTTATCGGTGATGAGATTCAGACAGGATTGGCGCGCACCGGTAAAATGCTTGCCTGCGATCACGAAAACGTAAGACCTGATGTACTTATTCTCGGAAAAGCTTTGAGCGGAGGTATGTATCCAATCAGCGCGGTTCTGGCTAACGATAATATTATGATGGTGATCAAACCTGGTCAGCATGGAAGTACGTATGGTGGAAATCCTATAGCCGCGCGCCTTGCTGTTGAATCATTGCAGATTTTGAAGGATGAGAAGCTTGCTGAAAATGCGGAACGGCTCGGAAAAATTTTGCGTGATGAGTTGGCAAAAATTCAGTCGCCGCTTCTTGTAAGTGTTCGCGGTAAAGGATTGCTTAATGCAATTGAAGTGAAAGAGATAAACGGAGTTGATGCATGGAAGATATGCACTCGATTAATGGAGAGCGGACTTCTTGCAAAACCAACGCAAAAGGATAAGATCCGTTTCGCTCCCCCGCTCGTTATGACAGAGGACCAGGTCCGCGAGTGCGCGAATATTATTCGTACTACAATCGAGAATTTTAATTTTTAATTTATTTATCCGGAAATAAAAAAAGACATTCACTTTCGAATGTCTTTTTTGTTTTTAATAAGGATTGAATATTATCCCAGGTATGATCTCAGGATCTTACTGCGTGAAGTATGCTTCAGTCTTCTTACCGCTTTTTCCTTTATCTGTCTCACGCGTTCTCGTGTAAGATCAAATTTTTCTCCAATCTCTTCCAGCGTTAGTGGATGCTGGCCACTAAGCCCGAAATACAAACGAACAACATCAGCCTCTCTTGAAGTAAGCGTGGATAATGCGCGTTCAATTTCTTTCTGTAAAGACTCGTTGATGAGTCCGCCTTCAGGAGAAGGAAGATCTTCGTTCATCAACACATCATACATGCTTCCTCCATCTTCACTGGTGCTCAAAGGAGCGTCCATTGAAACATGGCGGCCGTTATTCTTCATTGTTTCCTTGATGTCTTCAGGAGCCATCTCAAGAACCTGCGCTATTTCTTCCGCGCTTGGTTCGCGTTCAAATTCCTGTTCAAGTTTTGCAAATGTTTTATTGATTTTGTTGATCGATCCGATCTTGTTGAGCGGCAGTCGAACAATACGTGATTGCTCTGCCAAAGCCTGGAGAATACTCTGACGGATCCACCAAACCGCGTAGGAAATAAATTTAAAACCTCTTGTTTCATCAAAACGCTGGGCAGCTTTAATTAGTCCCAAGTTTCCTTCGTTAATGAGGTCAGGTAAACTTAAACCCTGGTTTTGATACTGCTTGGATACTGATACAACAAATCGAAGGTTGGCTTTGGTCAGACGCTCAAGCGCCAGTTGTTCACCTTGCTTAATTCTTCTTGCCAGCTCAACTTCTTCTTCGGCAGTAATCAACTCAACCCTTCCGATCTCCTGTAAATACTTGTCTAAAGAAGCCGTTTCACGATTGGTAACCTGTTTGGTAATTTTTAATTGCCTCATGCGTTAATTTGTTTTTTCACTGTTAAAAAACTATAACGTATACGCCTTATTTGGGTTATAGTTACAACGTATCAAAGAAAATACCGGACAAAATTAAGTATTAGGTAGATTTTCTGTGTAAAAAAGGCGACTAATATTAGATTTTAGGCGGAATTACGTATTGACAAGAGGATTTTTAACAAGGTCGATTTATTAAGGCTGGCTATTGTGACATTAAGAACACCACCGGAATTTTATCAAGATTCAACTGTTGTTTCTTCCATTCTCCAACCGGTTTTGTGTTTATACGCTGTGACGACAAAGTTATGTTGGATGCAATGCAGATTTTGGTTTCGGGGTGAAGGAATTCGAGCATATCCTGTAAAACAGCGTT
>CBIHPU010000436.1:0-3937 GCA_966211935.1 uncultured bacterium
AAGATGGATGAAGGAGAGACACATTCCGGATGTAATGAAGACGGGATGTTTTGTTGAGAACCGTATCTGCAGGGTGCTGAATGTTGAAGATGAAGGCGCCACCTATTCAGTTCAGTATTTTTTTAATACGATGGAGGATATGGAAAGATATCAGCAGCAACACGCTCCGCAACTTCAGCGCGAACACAAGGAACGTTACGGAGAAAAGGCTCTGGCTTTTCGTACGTTGTTAGAGTTGCTGGATTAAACATCAGCGTTCAGGATCAGCCAGGCAAACAAAAACACACATTGCAGCAGTAAAAGAGGAACGTTAAGGAGGAGCACTTTAATAAAAGTGAAGATCCGGAGGCTTTCCGCGAAGTTTTTATAGATGCTGACCAGGTTAAAACTCATTGAAATTATTGTTGCCGAAAATAAAACTGTAAGCATTATAAAATTTTCGCTTATCGTTTCTTCAAGCGAAAAAATTTGTTTTTCCCGGGCAAGAAAGAAAAAGATCGTTGCAACAGCGCCAATTAAAACCAGGCCAGAAATTGAAACGGCAATATTTTTACTGAATAGCTTTTTCATTTTATTTTTCATTCAGTAAATGATAATTCCCAAGACTTCCACTAATAGTATCTGCATTTGAAATGAGAGCAGACAAAACACTTTCGGTTTGTTGATTGGCGGAGCGCGTGGCTGCGCCGATTGAGTTTTCCGAAAACAATCTTCTCAGAAAATAAAAATAGAAAACAGGAGATATACTGTTTTCCCCTTTATGGCCCACATAGTATTTTGCGGAGTAATCTTTGTAGACGACACTCTGCGAATCATTATTGCATCCGGTATTGTAAACCAGTCTTATTTTTTTGCGAAGATTGGTATCGAGGTGTCTGAACCATTGATAAAACAGGTTACCGTGAGATAAAATAAATACATCCAGGCTGTCGTTTTCTTTCAATAATTTTTCCGCCCGCGGACAAAACTCGCCCGCGGTGATCCAGTCGTTCTTCGCTTCGTAATAATCATATTCAGAGTAGAATTTTTGTAAATAGGGGATGGTAAACAGAGCTGACCCGCGTTTTTCAAGAGCGGAAACGTTATCCCTCACTGCAATTGCGGCTATTTTGTTTGATGATTTTTCATGGAACAACAATGGCCATTCAATGCCCCACAACACAATACTCACGCAGCCGAGCAATATAGCGGCGGTGATTAAAAATGCTTTGCGGTTGATCATCATGATTATTATTTACCCAAATTATGAAGTAAATGCGTTTCCGGCAATGGATTTTCCTATTTTTGCAGGGTCGAAAAAAATGATTCGCGTATTTCATAAGGTTGGCGGAGAAATTCTGCAGGAGAAGGCACTGGAGGCACTCGATTCTATTCCGGTTGGTAATTTGCTGTGGATAGACCTCAGAGATTCTGACAGGGCTGAAAAAGAAAGCGTGGAGATGAAACTTGGAATCAAACTTCAGACATCCAGTGAGGCCGCCGAAATTGAAAGCAGCTCCCGCTATTACGAAACGACGGACACCATTTTCCTGAATAATAACTTTCTAGTTCCCCGTGAAAAAGGATATACCGGTAATCCGGTTTCCTTCGTAATCAAGAACGATGTGCTTATTACTGTCCGCAGCGGCGACCTAAAAGTTTTCTACGAAACGGTAAAGAAGATCAAGAGCAACAACCGGATTTTCAGAACCGGTTACCAGGTACTGCTTTCTATTTTTGAAACGCGGATAGATAACGACGCGGATATGGTGGAGGAAATAGCGCGCGACATTTCAGCTATCAACAGGGAACTTACCATTAAGAAAGAGCTGGAAGAAGAACTCATCATCAAGATCAACGGTTTCCAGGAAACTACGATGATGTTGCGGGAAAACATCATCGATACGCAACGTGTTATTTCTTCATTGCTGAAAAGTGATGTATTTCCTTCGGAGTATTTTGAGAAACTCCGCGTAATGGTAAAGGACACCGGTTCATTGCTGCATCACACCGCGTTCAGCTTTGAACGGCTGGAATACTTACAGAATACGTTCCTTGGTCTTTTGAACATCGAGCAGAACAAGATCATCAAGATCTTTACGGTAGTTTCCGTAATATTTATGCCTCCCACATTAATTGCCAGCGCTTATGGTATGAACTTTGCGATCATGCCGGAGTTGAAATGGCCACTCGGATATCCTTTTGCAATTGCGCTTATGGTACTTTCTTCACTCGGAACATTATTCCTGTTCCGCAGAAAAAAATGGTTGTAAATAAATTTTTTTAATTCACAGAAAAGTCCAGACCCCGGAATGAAATCTGAGAATCGTAGAATTTGGCTCGTAAGAAGCTTAAAAGTCACCATTGCAATGGTATTGATCGTTGTATTTTTCAGCTTCGCGTGTAACACCTATGTCAATTCTTATTCTTCTGAATTTATTTCGGATGATCTTGCAAAGCTTCCGAAGATAGAATACGCGTTGATTCCGGGCACCAGTAAATTTTTCGCGAAGAACGATAAGAATACGTTTTATCAATCACGACTCAACGCCGCGTTTTTATTATATAAAATGAAGAAGGTGAAGAAGATCATTGTGAGCGGAACAAGTGAGAAATTTTATGATGAACCTAAACAGTTAAGAGCGGATCTGAAAAATATGGGAATTCCGGATAGTGTCATCATCAGTGATTCGTCCGGTATTCACACGCTTGAATCTGTACAGTTCCTGGAGAGAACAAACACGGATTCTGTAATAATTGTTTCGCAGTACGCCCATTTGCAGCGCGCGGTTTTCCTGGCCTGCAAATCCGGAATAAAGGCTTATGGTTACGCGGCTCCTGATCCGATTGAGGATCATAGAAAAGTAAGGATGCGGGAATATTTAGCGAAAGTAAAAGCTGTAATTGATTCCTGGTTTCTTATCTGATTAAAACCATTTTTTCCGTTTGAACCAGATGGCCATGCTGATCATGATGGTGAAAATTACGCCTAGCGTTATCCAGTAACCATAAGGAGATTTTAGCTCCGGCATGTATTCGAAATTCATTCCGTAAATGCCTACAATAAAAGTTACCGGAATAAAGATCGCTGAAATTGTTGTCAGCGCTTTCATCACTTCATTTAGTTTATTGGAGTTGTAGGAAAGATAAATCTCCATAATGCCGGCAAGTGATTCGCGGTATTGTTCAACAGTATCGCTTACTTTATTGATGTGGTCATGTACATCGCGCAGGTAGAGTGTGTTGGTCTCACTGATCAGCTCTGAATCTGTTCTCATCATATTAAAGATCATCTCGCGCACCGGCCACATCATTTTACGAATGACCATGTTCTCTTTTTTCAGATCGTGCAATTGAAGCAATACGCGTCTGCTCGGGTGATAAAGCACTTCTTCATCAAGCGACTCAATTTTCTCTCCTAGTTTTTCAAGCACAACAAAGTAATGATCAACAACAGCATCTATAAGCGCGTAGGCAAGATAATCGGGCCCCATTTTGCGGACTCTTCCTTTCGCTTCGCGGATGCGTGACCTTACAATGTCAAAAGCATCGCCTCCATGCGGTTCCTGAAATGATAGTACGGAATCATGAAAAAATAGAATGCAGAGATGTTCGCTTCTTACATGCGTATCATAATAAAGCATTTTGAGCAGCGCCACATTGTAGCGGGCGTATTCTTCAAATTTGGGACGCGAATCAACGTGCGTAATATCTTCCTGCGTAAGCGGGTGAATGGAATACCATTTACCAAACTCTGAAATGATCTCGTGGTTGTGAACTCCGTCAATATTGATCCAACGCAGCATGCCGTCCCTCACAGCGTTTTTGCAGGATGTTACATCGGAATATTGTTCTTCAATATAAGATTCTTCATTGTACTGGATCATTGTGATCTTAACCCTCGAATCAGCAGGCTGCGGATGTTTGAATTTCCAAGTCCGGAAATATACCTGCATCA
>CBIHPU010000437.1:0-3922 GCA_966211935.1 uncultured bacterium
CCGTAAAATATCTCCGTCTCCTTCATTCAGATTATAAACATATACGTAATCCTTTGACGGCGGAATATAAAAGAATGAATCCCATCCTTCGGTATTAATGTTACCGCTCACTTTTTCGGGCGTGCTCCAGTGCATCCAGCTGTCATCGGTACGTGTAACTTTCCAGATATCTGCCTCGCCGCTGTTGCCGCTGTATCCGGTTCCGGCAATATAAAGTGTTTTGTCATCGTAGTCTATAAAAGGAGTATACTCATACCCTGAAGTATTCAGTTCAGTGATTTCTTTTACATGCTCCCACTCTCCGTTTCGCAGTTTACTTAAATAAAGATCACCTTGAATGGAAACAACCATCAGATCCTGTTTTGAATTCAGCGTGACGTTAAGATTATCTTCATTCGCGTCAACCTTCTTACCGATATCAATATGCTTTAGATTTGTCCACTTACCGTTTTTATTAAACGCATAGAACAATCCACTTACATTATTGAATGTACCACAAACTATCATGGTCTTTCCATCAGGATAAACATATTCCACTTCACTGACTTTATCGTTATTCAGTTCAGGAACGGGCAAAGCCTTTGACCACTGTTTGTTGTTATCCAGCTTTGAATAATAAATGTCATAATCGTAGGATGCTCCCGAAACGGAACGTTTAAAAAACATGGTAGATCCGTCATATGTTATGACCGGTGCTGAGTCTGTATTACCTTCGGAATTAATGTTACTTCCGAGGTTTACACGCTGACCGCTGTA
The DNA here is from genome assembly GCA_966211935.1 of uncultured bacterium. Classification (GTDB taxonomy): domain Bacteria; phylum Bacteroidota; class Bacteroidia; order B-17B0; family Aurantibacillaceae; genus AM-1111. Next base: position 757 of record CBIHPU010000437.1, read on the forward strand.
CTGCGCATAGGACACGGAGACAGACAAAGTAAGCGTTAAGGCAATTAAGGAGATTTTTTGCATGCTGCAGGATTTTAGTTAACTGGCATTTTCAACATTTATAACCTTAAGATGCAGGAATAGTTACATTTCCATAAACTATTATAAATTTAAACCAATCTCATTAAAATAAAAGGAATCCATACGCTTTTAACAGCATGAGATTATGTCTGGCTGCCCCTTACAACTGCAGAACGAATGAAAAATGAGGAAATTAATGCCATAAATAGTACTGTTGAAAAAACGTAAAAAGATTCACGGATACCAAAAAAAGGTAAAAGCCAGAAGCCACAAATAATTGCCACTACCACACCCGCAAGTGAGCTAAGTCCGTACACTGTTCCAGCAATTGCTGTTTGATTTGAATAGTAAGGAGAAAGCAAACCAATAATTATTGGCGATACGCAACCGAAGCAAAACAATAGCGGAAAGATGATGATCAGACTTGAAAAGAAAGTTCCCGCTCGTAACGAAGAAGAAATAAAAAACTGCATAACCGGTGTCCAGTAAAAAGGTAAGGCTAGGCACAACACAAACGATATGAATAAAATTGTACGCAGGTGTTGAACGACTTTTGGAGAACCAGATAATTTTCCCCCCGAGTAATAGCCTGCAGCAAGTCCTCCCATTGAAACTGCGAGCACCGAGGCCCAGGTATAAACTGTGCTTCCAAAAAAAGGAGCAATGATCCTTGGAGCGGTGGTTTCAGCAAGCATAACGGTTCCTCCTTCAACCATACAAACAAAAAAAATCAACAGCTTATTTATCCTCACAGGCATTTTTACTCTACTAAGTTTTCAGTAAAGTTATAGCTTTGAGCCAAATTTCCTCACTGTGCCGGCAAGTATTGATCGCAAATACATTTCGTCCATCGCCTTTGTTTCCGGCGCATCTTCACTATCACTTGAATTATTAATTACAAAAGCACTGCATCCATCGTATGGAGCCTCTGCTTACGTCTGGACAGTTGTTTTGTGTGCTTCTTTATTCGGAATAACGCTCGGTTACTTTTTATCCGCTTACCTCTCGGGAAAATTAAAATCACAAAACGGAATTTTTATTATTCTTTTTTCAGCTAACACGTGGATCCTGTTATCTTCTTTTTTATTTCCATTATTCATCAGTGCATTTGAAGGCGCGGGAATTATAACCGGAGTAACAATTAGCAGCTTCTTTCTTCTCTTCATGCCATTGTTATTGCTGGGAACAGTTTCTCCTTTGCTGATAGGATTGAGCGTTTCAAAAACAAATACCGGTGAAACAGCTGGCAGGATCTTTTCAATTTCCACTCTTGGCGGAATTGTCACAATTCTTTTTTTCGGATTTTACGCAATTGAAAAAGCGGGTATAAGCAACTGCATTAAATTGCTCGGTGCTGCCGGTCTTTTAATCACATTAATTTCTGCGCGTGGACTTTCCGCTAAAACCAAAAGCCTATTCGCTATACCAATATTATTTATTTTTTTTCCACCGTTAAGCGAGAAGATTGAAGGTGAAACAAAATATAAATCCGAAGGAATGTACGGAGAGATCAGGGTTCTGGATCTCAAAGAACAGGACAGCGCTGAAACAGCAGATGAACGATTGCTTCTGGTGAACGGCATGGGACAGACCTGGATCAATTTAAAAAACAATCAGTCGAAGTGGGCCTATGTAGATTACATCACCAGTTTATCGAGCATTTATCCAAAGGGAAGCAGAGTGTTGCTGCTTGGGCTTGCGGGAGGTAAGCTTGCCGATCAGCTCATCCGCTCCCTGCAACATGATGTTACGGCAGTTGACCTTGATCCAAGAATGGAAATGATCTCGAAAGATTATTTTAATATGAGTGGTGATATTGAAATAGTGATCGATGATGGAAGACATTATTTAAAAACCACCGAAGAAATTTTTGACATTATCATCTTTGACGTTTTCAGCGGAGATGTTCCTCCCAACCATCTTCTATCCTTTGAGGCATTTCAGGAGGCACGTGAAAAACTAAAACAAGGCGGAATGTTGCTTGTAAATTTCAATGGTTTTAAAACGGGTAAGCCATCTCAGTCGGGAAGATCAATTTTTAAAACCATTGCTGCAACGGGACTTGAAGTAAAAGGTGTTTCAACATATGGTGGAACTGAAAAAAGCAAGAACAATATTTTTATCGCTGCCGATAAAATTCCCGATCTTTCTCAACCTGCGCTTTTACTGAATATTTATGGAAAACCCATCAATTTCAATGATTCCCTGTTTGTTTTCAACGATAAAGACGAGATTAATGCCTACGAATTACGCGATAATCACCCCCAATTAGAAATGCTCAATTATCAGGCGAGTATTAAGTGGAGAGAGGAATACAAAAAGCGGATAAAATTCTCAAAACTCAGCGACTGAGAATTTTATTACAGAGAAGAAATTCCCGATATTTATACAATATCAAAATTCCACTGAAATGAGATCGTTCGCGTGCGTCCTGTTTTTTACACTTTCATTAGCGGTTTTTTCACAAAACAGCAATGAAAAACCAAAAGCATATGAAAAACCAATCGACATAACAGTTGCCGAATATATGATTGGCTTGCCTGATATAGATAATGCAACACTGGAAACAGTAAAGGAACGTTTTTCTCAAACAATGGGAGTAAATGTGGTTGGTTACTGCGTGCAACACAAGATACTTTATATCACGGCTCCACTCAATCAGCAAAACGAACAAATTTTCACAGACATTATTCATCTCGTTCAATCAGACGCGACTGTAAATTTTAAAACAGGTAGTTTCCAGTCTTCCCTGAACGATTGCGCTGAAATGTATAAAGTCATTAACCCCAATTAATAGATGAAGAATTTTTATTTACATAAATGGTTCCTTTCGTTATTGCTGATCAGCAGTTTCAGTTATGTATTTGCCGGTGGTGGTGCTCCTGCAAACGATAATGCGGGCGGTGCCATATCATTAACAGTTAACACAAGTTGTACCTGGACAGCCGGTACCAACAGTGGTGCAACTGCGAGCTCTTGTACGCCTGATCCAGCCTGCGCATGTTTTTCAAGCGGCAGCCAGGAAGATGTATGGTTTTCTTTTGTGGCTCCAGCAGGCGGAGCTGTATCTATCGATTCTAACACCGGAACATTATTAGACTGTGGT
>CBIHPU010000438.1:0-3920 GCA_966211935.1 uncultured bacterium
GTAATTCCTTTTCAGTTCCGGCAACTCATCAGTAACCTTATCAGCAATTCATTAAAATTCTCCGCACCCGCGCGGCAACTGCGCATCAATATTTTAAGTGAAATTTCTTTTGGACACTCAATCGATCCTCTATTGTTACCCGATAAAAAATACTGTCATTTGCGTTATAGTGATAATGGTATAGGTTTCGATCCGAAATATAATGAGCGGATCTTTGAAATTTTTGAACGACTGAATTCCAGCGATCTGTTTCCAGGAACAGGAATGGGACTTGCAATTTGCAGAAGAATTGCGGAGAATCATGACGGAATGATCAAAGCAAGCGGCCAGCCCGACAAAGGAGTAATTTTTGATGTTTACCTGGCGGTGTAATTAGTGGATTTATTTTAAATAAAAAAAGCGGAGCAAATTATTTACTCCGCTTTTTTGTTTAATTAGTTTGTGTTATTTGTTTCGTACAACTTTAAACGTCTGCACTTTTCCATCTTCTTCAATCGCTCTCACAAAATAAACGCCTTCTGCAAAATCTCCCATTGAAATTTTTGTGCAGTTCTTCCATACACCCAGACGCGCTCCGCGAACATCATACAACTCAACACGCTCAACAGAACGCGAAAAAAATACTTCACTCAAAGTTGGATTAGGATACAACTGCAATGCATCTCTTGAAGCGATTGTATTTCCACCCGCCGTAATATCCAATGTGTTCAATGTCGTATTGGTCACAACCGGTGGATTATAATCGAAATAAATGTATGCGGTGTTTTTAATTTCAGTAAGCGGTGCAAGATTATATTTTAAGTTGATCTTATAACTTACAAATCCGTGAGAGTTCAATTCATCCGAACTGCTGTCAGGCAACATGATGTTAGGAAAATTGAATGATACAACGTTATTTGTAACGCTGGTTCCGGACATTGGATGACTTGAGGCGAGGATCTGGAAAGTGCTGATATCAAAATGCTGGCTGATGGTGTCTTTTATTACAATATTCACAGCAGGTGCCGTTCCCGTATTCTGGAAATTGATCGTGTAATACATCTCGGACGTGTTGCCTGGAATTACTCCTGCGGGTCCAATACCTGCCGGATTCACTTCTTTATTGTTGGGATCATAAGATGCCTGTACCGGAACACAACGCGTATAAACATCATTCACTGAATTAGCGTCGTTGGCAGCACTAACAATCAACTGAATGCACAATGAATCACCGCTTACCGCGGTTGTGCAGATCTGTGCTCGCGTTATAAGACTATTGAAAAATAGAGGTGAAAGATTATAAACATCATTCACGTTATAAGTTACAGTATCACCTGTCACTAAAATGTGCACTGTGTCTGGCTGCAGCAATAAAGTTGTGTCTGCAACATATTTTACACAGGGTGGAAATACAAGTTTGATTGTACCGGGAGTTGGAGTTCCGTTACATACAGTTTTATTAACCCAGGCGTGTGTCACCATGCTTACCTGTTGCCCTGGCCACCATGTTCCGTATGGAGTTATGGAACCGGCAACAAAATCAAATTGTGGCGTGCATTCAATCGCAAAGTTTTCTGTGCTCAGTGAATTTACGCTTACAGTTGTGTTGTGCGGTTGTGAGTTTGCGCACTGTACATTATATCCGTTCTGCAAACTTCCCATTCCAACAGTGTAAGTTCCTGCAGGCACTGCTGTAAAAAAATAATTTCCCATATTATCTGTAAACGTAAGCGAAGCGTTGCTTCCCTGGCTTAGCAATACGGGCTGGTTATTTAATAAACTTTCTACACTGGTATACGCACAATCGCTGTTTGCGTCATTATATACTGTTCCGGTAACCGCAGTATTAAAATTGCAGGGAAGCGTTTTTACATAATATCCTTTTCCTTCATTGAAGTTTGCTTTAAGCAGAGAACCAATTGCAGGTAATCCGGTAGCGGGATTAATGCGAATGCTATTGGTTTGCGAGGTCCCGTTAAATATATGTGGACGACCGACTGTAACCCACGCATTATTAAAGTAACGCTTTACAGTTCCCGGATCATAATTCAGATATGGTTCAGTATAATAAACAAAAATATTTCCGGTATTGTCTACTGCAATATCGCAACCATTTGCATAACCTACAGTTAAGAATGGTCCAACCGTACTCCAGGAGCTTCCGCTGAATTTCTTGCAGGTTACTTTGTAAGATTGTCCGCCATCAGTAAAAGCAACGAAAATATCACCGGCCGCATCAAGGGTTAATCCGAAATCTCCTACGAGTCCGGCAGAGAGTGGATTTGTTCCTGTATTCACCCATGAAGAGCCATTGTAATTCATAACAACAAGCTTGTTACTTAATGAACCATCACCGTATGCTACATATGGCGTGCCGGCTGAATTGAATCTGATAATCGATTTACTAAAAACACCTCCTGCAGTAAAACCGTAACTGCCAACATTCACCCAGTTCGCACCGTCAAAGCGCATGCATGTTCCTTTAAAACTCAACGATGCATCATCAAAGAAAATATAGGGTTCGTTAGTTACAGGATTAATTGCGAGAGAAGTAAAGGCGCCAACACCTGCAGGATAAAACATGGAAGAGCCAACGTACACCCAGGTAGAGCCATTGAATTTCATTACTGATGGAGAAGTTCCATTCTCGCGAAAAGATACGTAAGGTACGCCGGCAGTATCAAAAGCTATCGAATTAAACTCAGTTGTTCCGCTTGAAAATCCAGGCACACCAACATTCACCCAATTCGTTCCGTTGAATTTTTTTACGCTTGCTTTCTGCCCGTTTACGGAATCAGTATAGCTCACATATGGAACACCATTTGGATCAATATCAAAAGTAGCGGTGATACCATTAGATCCATAGCTAACTGCTCCGGTAATACTTTTTCCGTTTGAGTTTTCAAATCCTGTTCCGTTCCATTTCACTACACCCCAGTCTTTCATACCTAATAACGGCGATACATTGTTTTGTGTGTATAGCATGAAGGGCTCGCCGCTGATGTTATTTACAGATACGCCACAGAAACGTGCGTACTGCGAAGGAATGGATGTGCTTGGAGGAACAAACATCTGACCCAACACGGACCAACTACTGCCATTGTATTTTGCAAGTTCACCTGTTTGGTTTGTCCCCATGTTTGCATAGGCGAGATAAGCATTATTTGAATTGTCGAAAACCAGATCGTGCCAGAACATTGAATTTGATGAAATGCCCGGAGTTCCGAGATATTGCCAGCTGCTGCCATTATAATAAACTACACTCGCTTTACTCACACTGTAATCCATGAACGCTACGTGCGGCACATTGGAATTGTCCAACGCAATAACCGGCGTTGTATTTCCGAACGACCAAAGTGTTCCAAGTGAATCCCAGCTGGTGCCATTATATTTCATCACATACATTCTTCCCGCATGCCCATAATCATTATAAACAACATAAGGTGTGTTTGCAGCCGCTACAATTCCGGGAGCATAAACAATTCCTGCAGAAAATCCTGGGCTTCCCACGTTGCTCCAGGATGTGCCATTGAAACTCATGACTGTAATTTTTGCCGTAGAATCGGAAAAAGTTACATATGGTTTGTTCATGGATAAGTCTATTGTAAGATCGATGTCGTCAACTTTCAAAGGAGAAAAACCGGGGCTTCCGACATTCGTCCATCCTCCGCCATTAAAATATTTTACAGTGATCTTTTTTCCGTTCGCAAGATCTTTGTATGCAACATAAACCTGGTTCATGTTATTTACCGCGATTTTTACGAGATCCGCTTTCCCGTCTGAAAATCCCGCGTTGCCCATAATGCTCCAGTAACCGTTCACATATCTTTTTACAGTGACCTTGCCAAAGTTTTGACCATCGCTGAAGGCCGCATACTGAACTCCGTTCTGATCGGATGTGATGGATGGCCTGTAATTACTGCTGCTGTCTTCTATAAAGA
>CBIHPU010000439.1:0-3920 GCA_966211935.1 uncultured bacterium
ATCTTCTGTTACCCCAAAAACGATCTGAAATGTAACCTCCGAGAAGTGGAGTCAAATAAACCAGACTTGTATAACCTCCATACAGGCCGTCAGCCGCAAAAGCTTTATCATACATTAATGCTTTGGTAAGGTAAAGTATGAATATTGCCCGCATTCCATAGTAACTGAATCGCTCAGCCATTTCAGTGGCAAACAGTAGGTACAAGCCTTTCGGATGTCCTTTAGGTGTTGTTTGGATGTTTTCCATAAAAATCTCCCTGATTATTGATTTTAAAGGTTTTCGCGGACAAACTTAAGGATTTTAGTCCAAAGGTGTAGACGCGTGTTCCCGCCACTTATTCCATGGTTTTTATCAGGATAAGTCATCATTTCAAAAGGTATATTGTATTTCACCAGTTCTTTTGTCATTTCCATTGTGTTCTGATAATGCACATTATCATCTCCCGAGCCATGTATAATTAAATATTTGCCCTTGATGTTCTTTACAAAATTGATTGGTGAATTGTCATCATAACCCTTGGCGTTTTCCTGCGGCGTTCTCATGAATCGCTCCGTATAAATATTATCGTAATATCTCCAGTTGGTTACAGGAGCCACTGCAATAGCAGTTTTAAAATAATCAGCTCCTTTTGTTATCAGCAGACTCGCCAGGTAACCGCCAAAGCTCCACCCCTGGAATCCTATTCGCGTTTTGTCTACATATGGTAATGTGCCTAAATATTTAGCAGTTTCTATCTGGTCAATTGTTTCCAGCTTGCCCAATTGCATGTAGGTGCTGTGTTTAAATTCGCGACCGCGTCCCTGCGTGCCCCTGTTGTCAACACAAACGGTCATGTATCCTTCCTGGCTCAATAACTGGTGCCACATGTAATCGTATTCCCACTGATTGTTGCATTCATTAGCTCCCGGACCGCCGTAAGAAAACATATAAACCGGATATTTTTTTGTCGCGTCAAAATTCTGAGGCTTAATCATCCATCCGTTCAACTCAACACCTTCAGAAGTTTTGAAAGTGAAAAATTCTTTTTTCTGAAGATTGTACATCCCAACTTTCATTTTCAATGCCGAGTTATCTTCGAGGGACTTGATCAATTTTCCTTCGGAAGAATACAATGCAAATTCATAAGGCGTGTTTGCATCCGACCAGGTGCTGAAATAGTATTTGTAGTTCGATGAGAACTGCGCGCTGGTGGTTCCTTTCTTTGAGCTGAGTTTTACTTTCTTTTTTCCATCCAATGTTGCCATGTACAGATCTCTGTCCGTTGCGGAAACTTCAGTTGAAGTGTAGTAAACTTTTTTTCCTGTCTCGTCAAAACCGTTGAACTCCATCACATCCCAGTTTCCTTTTGTGATCTGATTAATCAGCTTTCCATTAAAATCATAATAATATAGATGATTATAACCATCACGCTCACTGCTCCAGATAAATCCTTTATTATCGTTTAGAAACCTGAGATCTTCGTGGACATCCACATAAGTCTTCGCTTCTTCCGTGAGAATTAGCGTATTGGTATTTTTCTGCGCGTTATAAAAAAACAATTCGTTTTTATTTTGAAGTCTGTTCATGCGCTGGTACGATAAGATTGAAGGATCATTGGTCCACTGAACACGTGGAATGTAAATGTCAATCTCATCGCCAATATCAACTTTTGTAGTTTTTCCGGAAGCAAGATCATAAATATGAAGGTTGATTATTGAATTGGCATCTCCCGCTTTTGGATATTTGAATTTGTACTGATTTGTGTAAAGTCCCTGGTAAAGTGTCATAGAAAATTCCTTCACATCACTTTCATCAAATTTCAAATACGCAATTTTACTTCCATCGGCATTCCACCAGAAAGCTCTCGCGAACTCAAATTCTTCTTCATACACCCAATCGCTCCAGCCGTTTTTAATTTTATTGACCGCACCGTCACTGGTGATCATCTTAACACCTGCTCCCAGATCGGAAATGTAAATGTTATTGTCTTTCACAAACGCAACCTGTTTTCCATTTGGTGAAAAAGTGGCGAACATCTGTGTTTGTTCAGACACCGGTGTAACTTTTTTTGTTTTGAAATCATACACGTAATTTATATCAATAGACGAACGGCGATACACCGGTTCGCTTTTGGATGTGATCATTATGCTGCTCTCATCCGGACTGAAAGAATATGCATACAGTGGAAGAGCTTTGCCCTCGTATTTTACGTCTTCGGCATTTGCCAGAGTTTCAACTTTATTTCCGCTGCGGAATTCATATTTGCACAAATTCCCTTTATCATCGATGTCTGCATAGTAATCGCCGTTGTTCATGCTGTTGAACCCGGATTGAAAGGCAGGCATAAAAGTCCGGTTCTTAAACAGATCTTCAAGAGTAATTTTACTTTGGGCCTGAACAATGACCAGTCCCGAAAATATCAGCGTAACAATTATATATGATTTGCGCATAACGTGGTTTTGATAACTTTGTAAAGCTAATAAAACAATAAAAATAAAAGGTTGAAATTTTACCAACGGCAAATTGATTAAATAGAATGGAATTTAAAAAGATCGATCATAAATCACTTCAGCTAATTATTGACATTATAGGGTCTGAAAAAGTTTTTACTGACAGAGTGAAACTGGAAAATTACGGCCATGATCATACGGAAGATCTATTATATGTACCCGAAGTGGTAGTGACACCATCAACGGCCGCAGAGATTTCCGAGCTGATGAAACTTTGTAATAAAGAGAAAATTCCGGTTACACCGCGCGGTGCAGGAACAGGATTAAGCGGAGGAGCGCTTCCAATTCATTGCGGACTTGTGATCTCTATGGAACGCTTCAATAAAATTCTTGATATAGATGAACGTAACCTGCAGGCCACTGTTCAGCCCGGAGTGATCAATTATATTTTTCAGGAAGAAGTAAAGAAGAAAGGATTATTTTATCCGCCCGATCCTGCAAGCTGGGGCAGCTGTTTTTTGGGTGGAAATCTCGCTCATTCATCCGGCGGACCTAAAGCGGTGAAATACGGCACAACAAGAGATTATGTTTTGAATATGGAAGTGGTGTTGCCTACAGGTGAAATTATCATGACGGGAGCAGATACGCTGAAATATTCTACAGGATATAATCTCACTCACCTCATGATCGGTAGTGAAGGAACATTGGGCATCATCACAAAAATTATTTTTAGACTTATACCATTACCAAAGCACGATCTACTGATGTTAGTTCCTTTTACTTCTGCAGAAAACGCCTGTGCTGCTGTTTCGGAAGTTTTCAGAAAGGGAATTGTGCCAAGTGCAATGGAATTTATGGAACGGGACGCAATTGACTGGAGCATTAAGTACGCCGGCGAAGTGAATTTCACGATTAAGCCTGAGTGGGAAGCATTACTTCTTGTTGAAGTGGATGGAAATAATTTAGATGTGTTGTATGCGGATTGCGAAGTGATTAGTGGTGTGATGACAGAGCATGGAAGCGATGAAATTTTGTTTGCTGATTCCGCTGATCAGAAAGCCGCGCTCTGGAAGATCCGCAGAAAAGTAGGTGAGGCGGTAAAATCGAATTCAGTTTATAAGGAGGAAGATACTGTAGTGAAAAGAGCTGAACTTCCAAAGTTGCTGAGAGGCGTGAAAGAAATTGGAAAGCGTTACGGATTTCAATCTGTTTGTTACGGTCACGCGGGAGATGGAAATCTTCATGTGAATATAATTAAAGGTGATCTCGACGATAAAACATGGAACGAAGAACTGCCAAAAGCGATCAGGGAAATATTTGAGCTGTGCAAAGAGTTGGGAGGAACGATCAGCGGTGAACACGGAATTGGACTGGTACAGAAACCTTATATGGATGTGGTGTTGAGTGAAAAACAATTTGAATTGTTCAGGGGGATAAAGAAAACATTTGATCCGAACGGGATTTTGAATCCGGGGAAGATCTTTTAGATG
>CBIHPU010000440.1:0-3910 GCA_966211935.1 uncultured bacterium
GGATAATGAGCCACGAACTTGTAAGAACAGAGAATTTTACAAGATTTCTTCTGGTAATAATATGATCCCTCAAAAAAAACATAAATAAAGGTGCAAGTAGAAAAACCGAAGAAAACAGAAACTGATACGCGTTGTAAGCCAGAATTGAGAATAATGAATCAGGGTACGCGTAACTGTAAACTGTTTTACTGAGAAAGATAACGGTTACTAATCCCAGTAACGGCAGACTGAAAATGAACCAGAGCTGAAAATATTCTTTTATAAATAATTTTTTTTGTTGACTGAAAAAAAAGAAATCCGCCAGCCAGACAAATGGAATACAGAAAATGAAACTTTCTTTTACCAGCGCCGCGGCAAAAAGAAAAGTGAGCGAAGTTAATTTTAATCCATTCTTATTCTCCTGCCTGAATTTTAGCCAGTATAAAAATCCTGCCAGTAAAAACAGTTCGCCAATATTTTGCGCCGGCGGAATTAATGTCCACCACGTTTCATTGTTCCGCCCAAACGTGTAAACAGCAAGAACAATCCAACATGGTGCTGCCGAAACATTCAGTCTTCTGCAAATTGAAACAAGACTTAGCAGTGATAATAATAGAATAGCAACATTAAAAATCCTGTAAGCGGATGAATAGTCACCGAATAATATGCTTTGAATTTTAGTAAAGCTCCACCCAATCGGCCTGAACCTTCCGATCTGCGCATCATTCTTAATTGTGCCGATCAGTCCGGGATCATTATTGTAAAGCGATTGAATATAGGCGGGTTCCATTTGATCAGGATGATTCATTGCAATAATTCGGTGATCATCGCCAACTGCAAACGGGAGGTTGTATACACGAAACGTCAGCAAAGTAAATACCGTTGAAAGCAGAACGCAGACAATAAGATCCTTTAAATTGATTTTATGAAGCAACATGGGATATGTAAAGGTAGTTTTTTGTTTTTTTGCGGTTGGTTCAACTGCCGGCGGAATATTTAGCGAACTTATCCCTGATCGGATTATTTTTTTCTCTATTTTCATATATCCATATGGAGAAGAAGAAAACAAGGAAGAAGCGCCAGCTCAGGATAATCGGACGGCGCGAGTTTATAGACTTTCCCGAACTTGGAATGAAGAATATTGAGGCGAAGGTAGATACCGGAGCCTACACTTGTGCCATGCATTGTCATGATATTTCCGAAAAGGAAATAGACGGAAAGAATGTGCTGTGCTTTTATCTGCTCGATCCTTCTCATGAAGAATACAACCGAACCGAGCACTGCTTTTCTGATTACTTTAAAAAACGCATCAAAAGTTCATCGGGGGAAATGGAGGAAAGGTTCATCATAAAAACTCTGATAAAACTGGGCAAAAGAAAAGTAAGGACCACAATTTCACTGACAGACAGGGGAAACATGCGTTATCCCATGCTTCTGGGTCGCCGCATGCTGAAAGCAAAGTTTATTGTAGATATCGCAAAGATTCATACCGGTGGCATTTTGCTGAGCAAAGCTTTTTAGTAATTTAGCATAAGCATCTTTTAAATCGAGAGAGATAAAATGAAAAATATCCGATGAGGCGGCGCATAGAGAATACCGGCGCCGGTTACAATTGATATAATTCCCTTCCAACAAAAAACAGAAATCTTTTCCAATGAAAATCGCAATACTTTCGCGAAACAAACATTTGTATTCAACCAAGAGATTGATTGAAGCAGGAGAACAGCGTGGACACGAGGTAATGATCCTCGATCACATGAAATGTGTATTGGTTATTGAAGCCGGCCGTCCGCACATTTACCATGGCGGAAAGGAAATCACAGGTATAAACGCTATAATTCCACGAATAGGTTCTTCGGTTACATTTTACGGAGCGGCAGTGGTACGTCAGTTCGAAATGATGAAGATCTTTTCGGCTGTCGAATCTCAGGCGCTGGTTCGTTCACGCGATAAGCTGCGTTCATTGCAAATACTTGCGCGCGCGGGATTAGGAATGCCAAAGAGCGCGTTTGCAAATCAGCCAAAGGACATTGACAATTTGCTTCATGCAATAGGAGGCGCGCCTTGTGTAATTAAATTGCTGGAAGGAACACAGGGCATTGGTGTAATTCTTGCAGAGAACGATAAAGCCGCGAAATCAGTGATTGAAGCTTTCTACAAACTGGAAGCAAACATGCTTGTTCAGGAATATATTAAAGAAGCGAAGGGCGCTGATATAAGGGCTTTTATTGTGGATGGACAAATTGTTGGCGCAATGAAAAGACAGGCAAAGGAAGGGGAATTCAGGAGCAATTTGCACAGAGGTGGAAGCGCAACAGTGATTAAACTGACGCCCGAAGAAAGAGCAACCGCGCTTAAAGCGGTTAAGAAACTGGGACTTGGAATTGCGGGCGTTGATATGCTGCAGAGTGAACGTGGTCCGCTGATAATGGAGGTAAATTCATCTCCCGGACTCGAAGGAATTGAGGGAGCGACAGGAGTTGATATTGCCGGCAAAATCATTGAATATGTGGAACGAAACGAATTCAATGGCAACGATGGCTGATTATTTTGTGCAATTTCTGCCCAATTTTCGGGGCAAATTTCGTAAAGACTTGATTTACAAAGCAATGACAAAGTTCTTTTAAAAAAAAATAATGGATGATTTCCTTTTAAAATTTTTGCTTCTTTAAAAATTCTTTATTCTTTTGCAGCAAAAATAGAGACCTTCATTTCTGAGGCTGAAACCTTTGAAAGAAAAAGTAGTAATAACGTTTAAGGAAGTAAGATTATGTATTGGACACTGGAATTAGCATCGTACCTGGAAGACGCTCCCTGGCCCGCCACAAAAGATGAGCTTATTGATTTTGCCATCCGCTCTGGAGCACCAATGGAAGTGATTGAGAATCTACAGGAAATTGAGGATGAGGGAGAATCTTATGAGACCATTGAAGAGATCTGGCCGGATTATCCGACCAAAGATGATTTCTTCTTCAATGAGGACGAATATTAATTAGCAAAAGCAAATTAACGCATGCAGATAAGACATGCAGGAAATTAAAAGGGGATCTGTTTGATTCCCTTTTTTATTTAACGCAATTGAAATGAAAACACTTACTGCATCACTGTTTTTTTTAACGTTCTGTTTTTTATTTCCGGTCACCGCTCAGGTATTCTCTATACGTCACGATTCGCTGGTTCTGTTACAAGGATCATCAATAAGAGGAATGAGCGTGGTAGATGATTCTGTCGCGTGGATAAGCGGAAGTAAGGGAACTGTTGCGCGTACAATTAATGGCGGGCGAGATTGGGAGAAAATTGATGTGCCGGCAAAATACAATAAGCGCGATTTCAGGAGTATTGAAGCTTTTGATGAGATGCGTGCTTACATCATTAACTCCGGCGATTCTGCTACTTTGCTTTTTACAGGCGATGGTGGCGCGAGCTGGAAAGAAATTTTTACTGATACAAACAGGAAGGCTTTTTTTGACGCTACCGCATGGTGGGATGAGAACAACGGAATCATTGCCGCAGATCCGGTGAATGGAATTTTTAATAACACCTCTTTCTCCATTGGAAAGATAGATACAATCAGTACAGATGAAAGTGGAAATGTAATTAAAGCGGACAGTGGGGAAGCCTGTTTTGCAGCAAGCGGAACCTGTTTGCGAATTGCTAATGGAGGTTTAGCGTGGATTATGAGCGGAGGAAGCAGATGCAGATTGTTTTACAGCAATGATTACGGTAAGCGTTGGAAATATTATGATTGTCCTATGATAATACAGGGTAAAGCAAGTCAGGGTGCATTTTCTGTAGCGTTCAAAGATTCACTTTATGGAGTTGTTGTGGGAGGAGATTATTCCAATGATAAATTGAGAGAGAAGACTTGCGCGATAACATTTAATGGCGGAAAGAAGTGGATAAAACCAAAGCTTGCTCCGCACGGATACCG
>CBIHPU010000441.1:0-3908 GCA_966211935.1 uncultured bacterium
ATAAAAGCCGCGAGATGGCGCAATTGCGTACTTTCTTTTATTACAGTATTTGAAAAAAATTCAAGTACTCCAATCACTTCATGCTTCAGCAAAATCGGGAACGCGAAACCGGATCTTAAACCAAAACGCTTTGCATTTAAAATAGTATAAACATTTTCGTTTCTGAAAAAATCCTTTGTCCAGACAGGTTGTTTTTCTTTTTTAACTCGCTCAGAAAGTTCAGTATTCTTGTTCAGGTTAAACAGTTCTGAAAATTCTGTAGCGGCATTTCGGGCAAGCACGGCATCCATATAGCGAACCGAGGCGTTCCGCAGGTTTCTGTTGGAATCAGAAACATACAACTGACCAACCTGCCAATCTGAAAATTCGCAAATCTTGGTAATACTGTTTCTTGCAGCTTCTTCAACTGTTTCAGCCATATTTGCCGCGGCCGCAAGTTCATTCAGCAACTTTGTGAAAACGATCTGTTCAGTCTCGCCTTCAGTTTTCCCCGTAATATCTCTTATAGTTCCAAACAAACGGATCACATTTCCACCCGCGTCTCTTTCAGTTTCAGTTATTGCTTCCACATTTCTTTCTTCCTGATCTTCGTTAATGATCCTGAAATAATGAATATGTGAAGCGCCGGGGTTATACGCTTCTTCAATTGACTTCAACGCGATATGTTTATCATCCGGATGCGCATACTGTATAAAAAGCTCACCAGAATTTCCGCTTACCGATTCCTTGCCCAGTATAAAATATAATTCGTCCGACCATTTAATTTTATTTTCCGGAATATCCCATGACCAATGACCGATTCCAGACATTCTCTGAACCTTTTTATAAACCGCCAGTTCAGATCTATCGTCTTGCAGCGGAAAGTTGTTTTTCTGATCGGAAAATATCAGCAGACACAGCTGCGAGGAAGTATCAGCTCCAGTGAGAATTTCATTCCCTGTTATGGTTACTTCTATTTTCTGTGAGGAAATCAGTAATACGGTATTGAATTTTTCGCGAGTATGGTTATGAAATATCCCTTCCAGGAATAAGCGGTACAATTGTTCGTCGTGACCAGGAATGAATTCACTGAGGTTCGCTCCGATAAGCTTATTACCACTTCTTTGAAAGAACTCAGCGAGTGAGGAATTAATTTCACATATTTCACCATCGGCATGGAGAATCAGGGCCGGAACCGGCAAATCATTTAATGAAAAAGAATGAAGATTGCGCTCTCCTGTTCTGTATTTCTTCGATTCTGTATTATTCGTCCTTGTAAGAGCAGGATTAGAATCGTTTAAAATCTCAACAGGCCCGCCACTTAACTTTTCATCAATCGACTTTTTCTTCTCACCTGAATTCATATTGTGAAAGAGCAAAGGGTGCAAAACAAATATAGCATAAATAAATGTTGGGGAAACGCTTGCAAGAAAAATAAACCTAAGTACTTTTCCCTAAAAAAACGCAGAACAATGATAAAATTCAAGTATCATTTTTTTTTTGTCAGGCATCATTCATTCCATGCAATCCATCACAAAAACAAAATCTGCTCTTCATTTGCCAGTAAGTTTGTCACATAAAATTTAAAGTAATTCAGATATGCAGACAACCAACTCCACCAATGCCTTTAGCAGTTTTTATTCTGCACCATTTTCGTGGTTACGCGAAAACTCCAACAACCTGCCTGAATCCCAAAAAAAATATTTTGAAACAGCGCGTAACGCGGCCATCAATTTCACTGATGCCGCAATTGATTTTGGAACGAATAACTTTAAGATAAACCAGGACATTACAAAAGCATTGAATGAAACAGCGGCTAGAAAAACAGCTGAACTATTTGCTTTTGCCAGGAGAATAACTAAAATTCAAATCGACTTTTTTTCTGCAGGCAACAACGCCAATATTGTTCCTGAGTACATTTCAGAAAACCTGGAAAAACAATCTTTGTTTATTGAACAGTTTGCAACGGCATACCGCGAGGCAGCCTTCAGTCAAATAAATTTTACACGCGTATTTTTTAATCCATTCTCTTCGCTATACAGTGAATGGCTCTCAACATATAAAAGATTTTTACAGGACGCAAATGACCGTACTCATGCTTTTACGGTAAGTCAGCTGAAAGCTATGAACAGCGCTGTTGAATCAGCGGTGAATAATAATTCTTCTAAAGTAAACACTTCATCATCTTCGCCGGATAAGAAATCCATGCGTGAAGCGGATAAGAGAGCAAAAGAATCAGTTCTTGAGTAAAAATATCCTGGTGCATCACCAGAAAAAAAATTAATATGGATTTAATGCCTGTTAGGGCGGAGGGGTCCGGCTCCGGCAGGCATTGGTCCGTATTAATATTCACTTCCCTTATCCATGAATGCTTTTCCCCCCATAACAGACACGGTCTTTCATTGCTGCACCGGCACTGAAACGAGAGAGTTGATAGTACAGGAACAGGAGAGAACCATTGAATCATTGTGCGAGGCAATTTATTCGGCGACATTACACTTCGAAAAAAAATCAGAGATAAACAGAACGCTTGCAATTGCTCTTAAACGCAAATGCATCGCGGGTGGCTTTGACACCTCTGTTGTCAACGCCATTGAAAATTCTTTTACAGAAAATGGTCGCATTTTTGAAGAAACCGTTGTAAAAGCAATCAGCGATTACTCCGCGCAGATAAAGGAAATATCAGAATTTCATATTCATCTCGTCAGCAATGTTGAACAGTCCAAATCAAAAACCGAGGAGGAATCGGCGCACATGCTCAATCTGATATTCAGCAATTTCAGGACGTGCATGAGAATGTCGGCCCAAAACTCTGACACCATTGTTCAGTCGTGCACGCGTTATATAAATCTGAATCATGATTTCAATACAAGACTTGCAAATGCATTATCGGGACAACTGCACGATAAGAAAGAAGGCGCAAACCTGAACACACCTAATCTTTCTGACATGGTTTCGCATTGGTGGCACCAGAACGATTCCGACAAACAGAACACACATTAATTAAAACCAGTATTTAATCCTACATATACGGATAATGTATGATCAACAAAAATATTAAACCAGGAACATCTAAATTTTTAAGAATATCCTTATTCACGTTAATTTATGCTGCTACAGCTTACGCATCACTTCAGTTGTGTGAAAAAGAAATCAATGTAGCCCCTGTGTGGCCGGCTGCAGGCATTGCTCTTGCCTTAATGCTGAGTTGGGGAACAGATGTGTTGATATCAGTGCTGATAGGCGCATTTGCCGCTAACATGATCTTTCTATCTGGTGTAGAAGATTTCTCAACTGTATCGGCGATCTCATTAGCTGCCATATATAGCTTAAGCAGCACGCTTGAACTTATTATTGTTTATTTTTTTATTAAACGTTTAAAGGTTACGAATATTCTTGCTGGTACAAGAGCTTTCAAACTGTTTTTTCTAAGTATTGTGGGAGCTTGTTTCATTAACGCGACGATCGGCGCTACCATGCAACTTGCATTTCAACGAATTGATAACAGTGAGTTCTCTTCGTTCTGGTTTACCTGGTACCTGGCTAATCTCACCGGCTTCCTGGTATTCACACCTACATTAATCGCCTGGAGAAACAGCAGCTTTCCGAAGTTCAGCTATATCAAGAGACTTTCGCTCGGCGTTGTCTTTATGACATTATTGCTGGCAACCACTTTCATTTTTGACATGTGGCCAATCAAAAGCGAAAGCTATTCCAAAGATTATTTCCTGTTCCTGCTTTTTATACTTTGCGCTCTTTACATGGGACACCGTTTAACATCCGTTGCAGTATTCATAGTAGTAGCAATTGCAACTTTCAGTACGCTTAACGGACAGGGTCCCTTTAACCAATTCGACAAAGTAGATGCAATTGTTTCTTTACAGGTTTTTCTTTGTGTGGCATCTTTTATCATGGTTTTTTTATCAACG
>CBIHPU010000442.1:0-3899 GCA_966211935.1 uncultured bacterium
GGCTGCAGATACGGATAAAAAAGGAATCGGTAACGAACCGGTAGTTCAATCTCCCGCAAGAAAGAGCAATAGAAAAATGATAAGTGCTAAGGCAACTTATAAAATACAGAAGAAAGAGTTTTCAGTACTTCCCGCAACACCGGTAAAAAACACATAAAAATTAATTTATAAATATGATGTCTGCAGAACAACAGACATCTTTAAGTTACAGAGAACTGAATGCTGAACGATGAAAATAACAGGAAGAACTACATTTTGATAGCGGAAGATAACCAGGATGATATCATGTTATATCAAACTGCGTTCAACGCTATGAATATTGAGAATAAAATAGTTTTCGCGTTTAATGGAGCGCAGGCGCTTAAACAACTGAAAGAAAATCCTGAGGTACCGTTTATTATCATCTCTGATATTAACATGCCACTGATAAACGGGATTGAGCTTAAAGAAAAAATTGAAAAAGATACCGAATTGAAAGTGAAATCCGTTCCGTTTATATTTATGACCTCTTCAGCTTCACCGGAAGAAATATACTCAGCTTATGAATTGTCCGCCCAGGGATATTTTCTAAAGCCAATGGATTATCCATCTTTTGAAGCAATTATCAGAAGAATTTTCGAGTATTGGTCGGAGGCACAAATGCCCAGGGTGCCCAGTTTATGATCTCCTCTGGTTCCAGATGAGTGAAGCTGCACCAAGAATAGCAACATGGTTGTCTTCCAGTCCCGAAGGAAGTAACTTTATTTTATTTCTGTAAATATTCATAAGGTTTTTTTCAAAGTGATACTGTGTGGGTTTGAACAACAGTTCTTTTGCGTAAGTTAACCCGCCCGATAAAAATATTGCCTGGGGACTTGTATATGCAACGCTGTTTGCAAGCGCCACGCCCAGGATTTCTCCAGTATATGAGAAAGCGCGCATTGCAAGTTTATCTCCCTTTCTTGCTGCGTCACAGATATCAGAACTTTTTATTTCGTATTTGAAGTCTTTCAGAACACTGCTTTGTCCTTCCCGCATCCATTCATATGCGGTTATAGCCAGTCCCGTAGCTGAAGCATATGTTTCAAGACAGCCACAGCGACCGCATCCGCATTTGCGCCCGTTTTCTTTAACTATAACGTGGCCAATTTCCGCTGCAAAACCATCATGACCATAAATAAGCTGCTTGTTGGTTACAATTCCGCTTCCCAGGCCTGTTCCCAATGTGATGAGAATAAAATCATTCATGTTTTTTGCATTGCCGAAAAGCATTTCGCCCATTGCCGCTGCATTTGCGTCATTGGTAAGTAACACCGGAACGTTAATGTGATTTTGCATCATCTGCGCGAGGGGAGTAGTGCCTTTCCACGGCAAATTAGGAGGTTGTTCAATTGATCCCGAAAAAATATTGCCGTTTGGCGCTCCTATTCCAATACCCAGTAGATCGTATCCCTGCGCCATGTGACTGATGGACGCGGATATTTCTCTCGCAAAATCTTCCGGTGTTTCAAATGTTTTAGTTGGTAAACTATATATCACCAAACATTTTCCATTTGCGTCGGTAAGACCATATCGGGTATTGGTTCCACCTATATCAATGCCTGCAACAACTTCCATCCTATTTTATTTTCTATAGCGAATGTATCCATTCATTATAAGCGTCAGCATCGTTATCCGGCAGTCTCGCACTCAGAAAATCTTCTCTGCGTTGCGTACCCGGATGATTATCTATCTGTAGTTGATCAATTATATCCATCAACCTTTCAAAGTCAACCGGCTTTCTTAAGAAAAATCTGACATCAACATTTAGACTGCTCAGGATCTCTTCCGCGTTATCAAGTACGGACATTGCAATTACAGGTGTATTCTCCGGAATAAACTTATGTCGCATTCCTAAAAAAGCTATACCTGAAATTACCGGTATCATCAGATCGGAGATCACTAGATCAACCGGATTCTCCAGTACTATCGCTACTGCCTGCTTTCCGTCATCTGCATAATAAACACTATGCCCCGCTGCTGTAAGTTTGTAAATCATAGCTTCAGCCAGTACCTCATCATCTTCTAGTAACAGAATATTCATCTGAAAAACATTTACTGGTTATTAATATAAAATTATACTACACAATCGTTCTGGGTTTTATTTTTCGTTAAGAGTCTTTTTATAATAGCTTAACGCTAAAAAATTATTTCTCCCGCTTCATTGCTTTCGCGTTCATGTTATCTTGCTTTTTTTCATCCGTAATGGAATTGAGCATGCGGAAGAACGTAGTACTGTCAATCAAACCTTTTTTATAATCAGAGTATATGATCTTAAGTTTTGCAAAGGACGTCTGATCATTATCATCTGAATTTTTTTTCTGTACTGATGGTTTTTCAAACAGTGATCTGTATTTTCCAAAATCAGACGGACTAATCTTTTCTATACTGAAAACCATCCAGCATGAAAAGATCAGGCTCAGAATGTAAAAAACAGGTTTGACCAAGAAACTATACTTTCCCATTTTTGCTGCTGTTTTCCTGAACTGCGAATTGCATACTTTCTTCCGGTTCAGATTCTTCTTCGTCTTCTTCTAAAGGTTTCCATTTTGCTGCGCGAATCATTATGCTGAGCGCTGAAAAATTATAAAGGCACCAGAACGCGTTTGCCGCGAAGCCGGAGGCGGTTGGATGATAACCCGTAACCAGCAAGATGATATTATACAGAATTCCAATAACACTAAGTGACATGATTATAATATGTGGCAATATATGCTGTGTGTTTTTTGAAATCGTTTTGTTTTTTGGTGTAACGTTAAATTTTACTTCTTTTCCGCGGATGACCGTAATCAGCGAAACCAGCATGTACCAGAAACCCGCGATGTAATATTGATCGCCCCGTTTTGTTTTTATTCCCCAGCAGCCAAGTGTGATCGTTACAGTGTTCATGATTTGAAAAGGAATGAAGTATTTGAAAAAATCGAAACTGTAACCGTGAACCGGTAAAGTGAGCGTAAAGAAAAATATGATTGGACTGAATAGAAAAACGATCAACCACAGCGGTGCGAAATAAGACCATATAGTGGTGAAGTAAGAAATTTTTTGTCCGGGCGTAAGCCCTTTAATGAACAATGGATTGTCCTTAAATGCAATGTCCAGCGAACCTGCCGCGTAACGCGCGTGTTGTTTTATCCAGCTATCCAGATCCTGGGTGCTGAGCATTCTGCATTCTACATTAGGATGTTGCAGACTTTCCCATCGGTATTCTTTATCAGCGTGCAGCATAATGGAAGTATAAATGTCTTCTGACGCGTGAAATTTGAATGGTATCAGTTCTTTTTGTTTAACCAGTTCACTGGCTTTTTGTTTGATGATGTCATTATTAAAGTGTTTTTTGTTTTGTTCTTTTTTCAGTTTCAAAAGATCCTCGCCAAAATCTTTTACCGCGAGACTCATTACCGCTTCTCTTCTGTGAATGGATCCTGCGCCGCAGCAAAACGCGGCATTGAAATAATTTCGCTTTCTTAATATTACGTCATAGAACAGGCGTGGATCATTACCAAATACATCTTCATTCACCTTCAGTTTTCCAAAAAGAAATTCATTTGTTTTTTTAAGCGCGGAGTTTTTAATTTTGAATCTAGCATTGATGACAGAGCTCAGGCTTTCCGGTTCTGTGGTATCGTAAAACCATTGCGGTGTTTGCACCCAGGCCAGTTTTCTGTTTTTGAAATAACCTGTCGTGTTGACAAGGAAATCCTGGAATGGTCTTGTATCAGCATCAAGAATAACAAAAAGATCGCCACTGGTTTGTTCCAATCCGTTTTTTAAATTTCCCGCTTTATAGCCCTTATTGTGTTCACGTATCAAATACCCAACGCCTTCTTCTTCAGCTATTCTTTTCATATTCTGTTTCGCTGGATCTCGTCCGTCACGGCGTC
>CBIHPU010000443.1:0-3883 GCA_966211935.1 uncultured bacterium
CTACATACCTTCAAAAGGTTTATGTTCTTATCGGTACTTTGTTTCCTTATGCTGCGGCTCTATTATTATTGTATTTGTGTTTGCGGAATGATTTAGGCAGAACAGACTTTTCTTATTATAAAGACATTTTTATATCAGGAATTGTAACCTGTTTTTTAATTCATATGCTGAGCGCTTATCTGATTCAATTCGTTTCCGAATACGTGACAGGTTTAATACTTGCCATCTTGCCTCTAAGAGACGCCATTTTCCCTGCAATATTGATGTTTACCTTTATGCTTATTGTTTATGCAATGTTGTATTTGGTAGCTGCCTCACTTTTGTATCAGCCGTTCAGAATAAAAAGAGCTCACGAAGTGCCTTTGGAAAGCTGATTTATCATTCAACGCGGACAACAATTCCCGCGGCAAGTATTTTTCCTTTTGTATTAAAACTTTTCTTGCTTTTGTTTTCCTTGTTGTCGATATAGATTTGAATGTAATAAAGTCCGGGCTTTTTGAATTTTAACGGGATGCTGTATAAATTATTTTTTCGGAACGACGCGAATTGCCAGGGTGCATAAGTCAATACTTCTTTTGTTCCGTAGTCTTCATATGAATCTTTTCTTTCAATATCGCGCGGACTTTTAGGTTTAGGGAAATCTTCATAATAAACTGTTGCAAAATACAGGAATTGTCCGGGTGCGGTTGTGATTTTCAGATTAAATTTTTCATTCGGCTTTACTGTTGAAGGAACATTCTCAAAATTCACATAGCGGTCAATGTATTCTTCATAATACCTGAATTCGTTGCTGGTGCTGTAGTATCCGATACCAACATAGTTATGATTTTTTTCAATGCAATTTTTTTTGTGCCCGTCATTAGGAGCCCGTTCTGACATAAATGTTTCATGAAGGTAAACCATGTTGTCTGAAATTCCGTTTGGGGTCTGGTCAAAAGAGCTGCCGGAAATGGAACGCGATGCGGCGTTTTCAGAAACGTGATCCTTTCCTCCGGCGAATGCATAACGATGATATGGTTTTTCTCCCGCCATATTCCAGTGACCGAGATATGCATTCTCCGCGCTTTCTTTACACATTTTTTTCGCAACACGCGAAGCGAGGATATCAAGTTTTACTTCCTGGACTCCGTGTTTGGTTCTGTTCTTATTGATCAGAGCCAACTGCTTTATTTTGATCTTCAGTTCTTCATCCTTGTCTTTATATTCCGCAAGTCTGGTTTCTTTCTCATTCAACTCTTTATAATATTTAAATGAGGTATCCTGGGCGGAAAACTTCGCGCCAAAAAAGAAAAAGAAAATAATAACCAGGGATAAGCGGATCATAAATGGAGAGAAAATTCAATATGAAATTACGACAAAGGCAGGAAATCTGTTTCGCTTATTCATGTTAATGAAGTTTAATTTCTGATCAATGAGTTCGAGCAGGGTGGAGAATGATCTGAGTTTTCAGGCTTTGTTTACAGCTTGTTCCGTCATTACAAATTTTCCTAAAAAGAGATTGTTATTCCGCGTTTGAATTTCATCTGAGAAAAAAAGAGCAATAAGCTTTTGATATTCATGGAAATCTGTAACTGGAATAACACTTGTTATATAAGGTGCAGCTTTTAATAATTCTGAAATGGAAACGAAAGATATTGCGGTAGCGGTGAAAACAATCATAAAGGCCAGGGTCGGATCTTACTTTCAGCCTTCGCCAGGCAAGGTAAAAGTTGCCCGTCGTAAAGTTCGGGACGCGAAAAAAAAGCTTGAACTCGCTGAGCAAAATTTCAAGAAGGTTCAGGATGAATGGACCTCGTTTAAAAATGAAGCAATAGAAAAAATTCAGGAAAACTCTTCCGCGCTAAGCAAGATCAACTCCACCATCAGAAACTTAAAAGATACAGAAGAAGCGGCAAGGTTCAGAAAAAAGGCGCATGAACTGGCACGCCGTAATCGTATTTTAAAAATGGCCATCGGAAACAATCGCCAGGCTAAAATGAAATGGAAAGAATTAAAATCATCAGTTAAAAACAGTATTCAAAACATAGGTCAGGCGTGGAGTAACCTGATGAAAGTTACAATTGGCTAAATAAAATTATTCAATGCAGGCAAACTACATTAAGTTTCCGTTTTATGCGCGTCTTACAATAATATTGTTCGCGTTAGCTCTTATTGTCGGCTTTATTTATTTCGGAAGGCAGATTTTTGTGCCTTTTTTCCTTTCACTCCTCTTTGCAATTTTGTTGCGGCCGGTCGCTGTTTTTTTAAATACAAAACTCAGGCGGCCGTATGTGCGATCTGTCCTTATTGCAGTTTTAATTTTGATTGTTGGGTTTATCGCGTTGTTCGGTTTTTTTTCTTACCAGGCATCACAGTTGACTGAAGATTGGAAACAAATTGTAAAGAACCTGACAGACTATTACCACCAGGTGCAGGATTGGGTGCGTGAAAGATTTAATATCTCATATTCCAAACAGGAGAAATATGTAGAAGAGGTTTCGAAAGGCTCCTCCGATGTGAAAGGACAAATTGCCGGTCAGACACTGGCCGTATTCAAGGACGCGTTAGTTGTACTTGTGCTTGCGCCGGTTTATATTTTTCTTCTCCTTTTATATAAAGATCATATTAAGAATTTTCTTTACAGACTTGTTCCCGATAAAAAGCAGGAACAACTGGGCGACATACTTCAGAACATTAAGCATGTAATACAACGTTATCTAATTGGTCTTTTGTTTGAAATGGGTATTGTAGCTACGCTGATGACAGTTGGATTAATGATAGTAGGCGCGAAATACGC
The DNA here is from genome assembly GCA_966211935.1 of uncultured bacterium. Taxonomy (GTDB): domain Bacteria; phylum Bacteroidota; class Bacteroidia; order B-17B0; family Aurantibacillaceae; genus AM-1111. The sequence goes on from CBIHPU010000443.1 coordinate 2,777, forward strand.
TTTGCTGCTCGGACTTATAGCCGCGATATTGAATTTAATTCCTTATATCGGAGTAACCTTCGCAGCTTTGCTTGCAATGTTTGTTACGCTTGCGGACGGAAGCGGGATTGGTAAAGTTATCGGTGTGATGATCGTTAGCATTGTAGTTCAGCTGATAGACAATAATTTCCTGGTTCCAAAGATTGTCGGCTCGAAGGTGAGGATAAACGCTCTTGTAGCAATCTTCGTAGTTGTTGTTGGAGGAACTTTGGCAGGAGTGGCTGGAATGTTTTTGTCGCTGCCGCTTACAGCAATAATAAAAGTGATCTTCGACAGGGTTGACGGATTGAATGAATGGGGATTCCTGATGGGCGATGAAATTAAAATCAAAAAGAATTCTAAATCCTGAAAAATTTTCCAACAGTGGGAAATTTCTGAATGATGCAGATAAAATTATCCCATTGACTTTTACCGTTTTATAACAAAGGACCATGAATTGCAGATCCAGGTGTAATAAAAAATAAGATCATGGGTCAATTTTACTATGCTATCGCGATATTATCCCTTCTTATTTGGGTGATCGCATTTTTCGCTTATAACTTCGGTCAGTTTATTCACCTTATGCCTGTAATGGCGGTTGTGCTTTTTGTTCTCAGTGTACGGGAGCAAAACAAGAAAATAGATTAAAAAAAGAACCACCTGTTTATGTAAAACAAACAGGTGGTCCATTTTTAATTTTCTTTCTTAACACTATTAACTGATCTGTTATCAGTAATCGTTACGATATGTTCCCCGATTCATTCTGTCCCTATCGTTTCCAAGAAGTCTGACTGCCACACCAGCTACAATTCTACCTGGTTGTCGAAGCTCGACCCTGTCGCTTGTTTCGAAATAGGTAAGACCTTCATAGGAAGCGTTCACTATCAGCATTCCAAAATCGGCTGCAAGACCCGCACGATAACCTAATGCATTTCGCCCGGTTTTTACGGAAACTCCGCTATACGATTCCGTGACGTCAATTGCATAGTTATATACCGGTGCAGCCTCAATTGCTATCGGACTACCCAATATTTTGTAACCAACGTAAATCGGAACCTGAATGTTGTGCGTGGTGTAATCGGCTGATAC
>CBIHPU010000444.1:0-3863 GCA_966211935.1 uncultured bacterium
ATATTCTTTTTGAAAAAGGAAGAAAGCCCAGGACTCCGTCAAAAAATATTGCCGTGTTATTTGTGCTGCTTTTTTCCTGTATTGCGTCTGCGCAGGCACAAACCAAAACAATTAATCTGAAGGCCGCTATTGATACAGCTCTTAAAAATAATCTTGGAGTAAAGAACCAGGTTCTGCTGGCAGAATACAGACAGAAACTGAAAGGCACAGCTGGAAATTTAGCGCCCGCAACATTAACTGGAGAAGCAGGCGAACTCAACAGCATTTATTTTGATACCCGATTCAATATTAATCAGTCATTCAGTTTTCCAACCGTATACGTACGCCAGCGAAAATTACTTAATGAAGAATGGAATGCGGCCGCTATTTCTGTTTCGCTCACTCAGGCGGAAGTTAAAAGAACGGTTTCGGAATTATTTTATTATCTCCTCGTACTATATGAGAAAGAAAAGGTTTTGCTTCAGGCGGATAGCATTTACGCGGAGTTTTTTCGGAAAGCGGAATTAAGGTTCAATAAAGGCGAAACGAATATTCTTGAAAAAACTTCCGCTGAAATGCAGAGAGGACAAATATTATTGCAGTTAAAAATGTTACAGACGGATATTGATATCACTAAGATTCAGTTTCAGTTGATACTTAATTCAACTAATTATTATCAGCCGGAAGAGTTGTCAATCAAATCTGCATTGACTTCTTCAGCCGACGGGACAGCAGGAGCATCTCATCCTTTGTTGAAATATTACGATCAGCAGATTAAGATCGCCAGTTCGGGTTATCGTCTCGAGAAAGCGAAGCTGTTGCCTGAGCTGAGCCTGGGTTATTCTAATCAGAGTATTCGGGGTATTGGCGCTGATAATAAATTTTATGACGCGTCTAACCGTTTTAATTCGGGACAGATAAGCATCGGCGTTCCAATATTTTTCAAAACACAGAAGTCAAGGATCAGCGCCGGTAAAAAGCTGGTTGAGATTTCAAAGAATGAATTTCAAATTCAGCAAATGCAATTGCAAAGCGAAATGAATGTTTTCATGGTGCAGTATAAGAGTAATAAAGAAATAGTGGATTACTTTGAGTCAACGCAATTGAAGAACGCGATTACCATTACTGAAACAGCTATGAAGCAATTTGAAGCGGGAGAAATAAATTATCTTGATTGGGTGACGGTGAACAACCAGGCCATTCAGATCAGGATAAATTATCTTGACGCTGTTAAGCGCATGAATGATGGAGTCATTCGCATCAATTATTTAACAACAAAGTAAAATCAGATTATGAGATATTTAATATTCATACTAGCTGGATTAATTCTGGCATGTTGCGGGAATAAAAAAGAAAATGACGAAACACAGGAAACAAAGCCGCTGGGCGAAAATGTTGTTTCGCTGAATAAGGCACAGTTAAAATCCGCCGCTGTAAAAACAGGAAGGATTGAAAAGAAAACACTTTCAAGATTAATGCGTGTTACAGGTATGATTGATGTTCCCCCGCAAAACCTCGTTTCAGTAAGCGTTCCGCTTGGGGGATACCTGAAGTCTACCAGCTTGTTACCTGGAATGCATCTGAAAAAAGGTGATGTAATTGCTGTGATGGAGGATCCTCAATACATTGAGTTGCAGCAGAATTATCTTACTACAAAAGTAAGGTTGGAAATGGCCGAGTCGGAATACGAACGTCAGAAAGAATTAAATGCGAGCAAAGCCAGTAGCGATAAGGTCTTGCAGCAAGCCAAAGCCGAATATGGCTCACTTAAAATTTCTTTAAGCGCGTTGGCTGAGAAATTAAAACTCATCAATATAAATCCAGCTACGCTAACCGAGTCTTCCTTATCCCGGAACATTAATTTGTACGCGCCGTTCAACGGCTATGTGTCAAAGGTGAATCTGAATATTGGTAAATACGTAACTCCGTCTGACGTGATCTTTGAACTTGTGAATCCGGAGGATATTCATCTGAATCTTATCGTTTTTGAAAAAGATCTTGTAATGCTGTCCGTCGGGCAAAAGCTTATCGCCTATACAAACAGTAATCCCGATCAGAAATATAATTGTGAGATCATACTTATCAGCAAAGATATTTCGCGTGACCGAACCGCGGAGGTGCATTGCCATTTTGAAAAGTATGATCATAATTTACTTCCGGGAATGTATATGAATGCTGAAATTGAATTGAAGAATAAAAATGTATCCGCCATTCCGGAAAAAGCCGTTATAGCATATGGAGGGAAAGATTATTTATTTTTTGAAACAGGCGAAGGTACTTACCAGATGAAGGAAGTAACAACTGGCGACAGGGAGTCGGAATGGGTAGAAGTTGTGAATGAAAATGACTTCATTGGAAAACAGATTGTTGTTGAGGGCGCATATACGCTTTTGATGAATTTGAAGAACACCTCGGAAGAAGAATAATCATACATCACAGTAGAAGCCTTTTTTCTAACTGATTTACCAGATAGATTCGTGTTCTAAGTTCCTGTAAAGTACTGGCGGGTTTTTTTATTAATTATTTAAAACCAAAATCCATGAAGCCAGGAACTTTCACTATTAATTTTTTTTCGGCTCTATTTGTTCTTGGTGTGTTTGCTTTCACATTTAATGAGGAGAGAAATCAGCAGGATTTAATGAAGTCCATGAATGCAATGATCGAACGGATGCACACGATTGAAGCAACACAGAATTTTGATCGTGATTTTTCTGAAGTGATGGCGGAACATCACCAGGGAGCCATTGATATGACGGCGCAATTGCTGAAGATTGCTGAAGATGAGAAATTGATAGCAATGGCGAATAAATCTATGGAAATGCTGGAAGAGAAAATGAAGCAATTGCGTGAGTTTGCCTCGAAGAATAAAGCGCTGAAAGATTCCGCCGGAAGAAATAAGGATTTAATGATGGAGCCTGTGAAAAAAGTAATGGGTGAGATGAGAATGATGAAAATTAGCGGAGAAACACAAAATGACTATGCGACCATGTTGATCGCGCATCACAGATCCGGAATTGAAATGTTGGCGCTTGAAATTGCTAAGGGTAAAAATAGAAAATTAATAGAATTGAGTCAGAAAATTATTGACTGGAAAAATAATGAGATCAGGAATCTCCAGGATTGGTTAGATAATAGAAGTGAAGATAATTGATAAGGAATATCAGTATTGGTATGCCATGGGTTACTAAATCTACAATAATCTGAAAACCGGATGGAATGAATTTTGTCAATGCACCTGAGGTAGATTTTACTAAGCAAAAAATGACTTCAATTCTTACTAAGACGAGTTTCAGGAGCACTACGTTATATGCTGTAAGTGCCGCCGCAATGTTTTTTTTGTCGTTTTCCATTTACAAAGCTTACACTCCCCCGGAAATTCTTTCGTTGATACAGAAGGTGGGTGATCTCATGAAGCCAATGCAGAAAATGATGGACAGAATGGAAAAGATCGGTTCGGCCGGAAGTTTTGATGTTGATTTTGCCGCCATGATGGTAGAACACCATAAAGGTGCAGTTGACATGACTGAGGTTTTTTTGAAATCCGGAAAAGATGCCAGACTTGTTGAGATGTCGCGCAAAATGTTGGAGAAGCAGGCTCAGGAAATTAGAATTTTGCAGGACTATATTAAGCAAAGCCAGGTAACCAAATTGAATACGGCAAGCGGAAAAGATATGCTGATGGAAGTTATGTACAGGGCAATGGCTGAAATGCAGCTGATAAAAATAAGCGGAGATGTTGAAAAGGATTATGCGACATTAATGATCATTCATCATCAGTCAGGCGCGGAGATGGCAATGTTGGAAGTTGCCAATGGAAAGAATCCGAATTTACAGGATATGGGAGCAAGAATGGCGGGTGACCAGGAAAAGGAAATGAATGAATT